>NZ_JUEE01000232.1:0-14321 GCF_000802135.1 Desulfosporosinus sp. BICA1-9 | reverse complement strand
GCACTATCACATAACGCACTATGAGCTGCAGCCACTGACGGAAAGTGTGCTGCTTGGAGACCCAGTTCTAGTTTGCGCCGGGCACCTTCAAGCCCTTCTCTTGAAAGATCTAACGTTTTTCGGTTAACTGCTAGGGTTTGCTCAGCTTGAGTCCATAACCCTTTGCTTTGCTCATAGCTATATTTAAGCTTTTCCTCTGTCTCTATAACAAGAGCCAACTCATTTTTAACCAGCTCAATGAGTTCTCGCGCTGGCTTCCCCTCAGTTAGAACATCCCATTTGTTCTTAATCTCTACAAGATCCCGAGCAGCTTCACTTCCGACTGTTTTGAGATTCTCTAGTTCCAGTTCGCATTGGTTTTTCTCTGCACTGAGCCGCTGATAAGCCTCATCCGATTCTTTCAAACCCATTTCAAGAACCGACAATTCCTGGTTTAAACGTCTTGTAGCCTGATCCCAACTTGTGTATTGTTGCTGTAACGACAAGATTTCCGTCAGATCAATTTCTCCACGTACAGTATCTAAGCGTTCTTTTCTCAGGATTTGTTCTTTGAGCAATTGGTTGAGCTGATTACGAATCTCTCCTCCAACACCCTCGACAGCAGCAATTTGAGCATTCGTGCTATGCCGCTTTTTTCCCACTTCAGCCAGCTGGCGCTGGACTTCTCCCAGCTTGCGATTCCCTTTCTCTAGTTCAGATTTCCATTGGTTTAAGGTTAGGCGATCCTTCGTCAATTGCGATTCTTGCTCTATTAGTTGGGACTTTAAATCCTGTACAGCCAGATTGCGATCCAGCAGGGAAAGCTCTTCTCGAGCCTTGAGAATCACTTGTTCTTTTGCTTTAATGAGGTTTAGCTGGTTTTGTTCGAGCTCTCGTTTAGATAAGAGCTGGGCCTTGGCTACTGCCAAGGCTGTAATGCTCTCAGTAAGTTTTTCCTCCAAAATCTGGATTTCCCGAGAGGCCTGATCTAGTTCTTCCCTCGCCTTGTATAAGATGGAGTCATCTAAGCCCTGAGCAGGTTTTGGGTGGTGAAGTGAGCCACATACGGGGCAGGTTTCTCCCTCCACAAGATCCTCGCTGATTAGCCCCGCAAGATTCTTTTGTTCTAGCCCTTTGACTTCAACCGATTTCTTCTCTATCTCTGATCTCGCTTCCTGGACGCTCGTCAAAATTCTAGATTGTTCATCTTCCCTGCTTTCAAGCTCAACTTGGACCTTTTGGCAATCCGCGGAGAAGATTTGCAGGCGTTCTTGTTCGTGGGTCACATCCTGCTCGGCCCGCTCTATATTGGCAATCCTATGCCGATAACGTTCTAAGTCCTGAGCTCGCTCACTCAAGCTATCCTCTTGAACCGGCGGATCTTGTTGCCTTCTGTCCAAAGACTCTGTCAATTGTTCTACTATTCCCTGGGCAGCATGTACCTCAATCACAAAGGTCTGCAGGGTTAAATGCCATTCTTTTATTTGAGACGAATTCTTCTCGAGATCTCTTTGCAATCCTTCCACTTGTTTAGAAATTATCTCTAGGGCTTCTAGAGCTTGGGCGGCTGAAATAACCTTTGCTCTTTGCTCCGGCTCTACAGAGAGTTTTGTTAGTTGGGTTTTCAGGGTAAGCTGTTGTTTTTGAGTTTCTGCTCTTTTATTGACAAGAACCTGGATCGTTTGTTCCAAATTCTTGCGAACTCGATCCAGATTTCCATAGTTTAGACGCGTTGCGCTTAACCGTTCTTGTCGCGCTTGGATATCGTTTTCTAAGCCTTTAGCTTGTTCAAGTTGTTCTAATCGGCGCAGACAACGAGGCTCAGCTTCTAATCGTCTTTTGTGTTCCTCAGACCACTTCTCCTCTGAAGTAACCTTTTCAATTCTAGCCGTGATCAGTCTCCTGTCCGAAGTTTCAACTTGATCCTTAGCCACTTTGAATCGTTCCTCTGTAACGCTGATTTCTTCTAAAATTGAACGGATCGATTCGGCCCGTTCAGCCATACTTAAGCGCTCAGCTATTATATCCATCTTTGGTTGTTCGGATGCCAGTTGGATCTCTTTGCTTTCAATTTGTTGTAACTGTTCTTGAAGGCTCCATAGTTCCTGAGCATGATCATACTCTTTCCTGAGGTTTTCTAATTCCTTGGCAATCTTACCTAAGCTTACAATTGCAGACTGATATTCAGCTTCCGCCTCTTTAAGCCGCTCTGCAGAAGCATCTCCTAAACCCTGTTGCCGTTGTTCCACCCCGTTTAAGGTGAATTTGGCCTTCTCCAGTTGGTCAGCTAGTCGAGTGGAAAGTTCCCTACCGTAGGCTTCGAGGGAAAACAGCCTTTCCAACATCAAACGCCGATCTTTGGGCTTTATCGTCAAAAACTCAGCAAATTTCCCTTGGGGAAGAACAACCGCTCGGGTGAAATCTTCCACTGTTAGACCTAGCACATCCTCTATTTTCTTTGTCATCTCATCTGCCTTGGAGGCCAGAACAGTTTCGACGCCATCGTCGATTTCCACCAGACGACAGGTTGAAGCTTTGACTGTACGTGCCCCGGAGCGTCGATAAGCGCGTTCTGCTCGATAGGACTTCCGTTGATTTCCCGTAGACAAGGTAAACATATACTCCACCGTGAGTTGCTCTTCCGCATAGTTCAGAATTCCCTGGGTATTATTGGCCGCTCGTTCGACCGTCCCGTAGAGCGCAAGCGTAATGGCATCAAGAATTGTTGATTTTCCACTTCCTGTGGAACCAAAAATTCCAAACACGCCGGTTTCACATAATCTTGAAAAGTCGATCTCCTGAACTTCCCTGAAACTGTTCAAGCCCGCGATCTTTAGTCGAATGGGTTTCATGCCGTCTCACCTTCCTCAGCTCTGTCCATCAGACTCCGAAATTCTGACTCAGGATAGTCTTGTTCGAGAGGATCGATCGCAGCGCTTCCCGCGCAACTCCCTCCGCCTTTACTAGGGTCAATTAAAGATAAGAACAAAGAGATTAATTCTTCCTCCGGTTCAGCTCCTCCCGTTCTATCTTGATAGAACTTACGGAAAAGTTCATGGATCGGCATCTTTGATCGGGCTTCCGCGACAATCTGTTCCGTCTCAGGGAAAATAGGGCGAATATTCACAAGACGTTCCCGCTGCTGGCGAAGAGAGTGGATATCTTGCGGATGCAGTGCATTGGCTACATTAACTTCTAAATCAATCCAAGCATGGAGATCCTTACCCGCATCGATCCAATGTTGCACCTGAGCCAGACCTTCCTTGGCCTGCCATTTCACCAACGGGTAACCCGAACTCAGGAAAATCTCCCGAGTTTCTACCGCTTGTCTAGGCTGAGCCTCCACGAGGATTACGGATTTGGCATAACCCGATTCGGAAAAGCTATACGCGAGCGGCGAACCGGAGTAACGGATCGGTGCAACCGCTCCTTTGACAGCCTGAGCACGATGTAAATGTCCAAGTGCAACATATTGAGCGCCGAAGGGCATCGCCTCTGCCTCAACAGTCGGGGCACCTCCCAATTCGATGGGACGCTCTGACTCAGATTTCATACCCCCTCTCACAAAGAGGTGGCTTACCCCAAGGTTGATTGCATCCGGACGAAAGTACTGCCCAAACGAGTTAAATAACTGTTGTACGCGCTTTGAGTATTCCTGGCGCAGGATTTCCTCATCTAGGCTTTCACTTAATACCTCATTGAGCCGAGACTCAGAAGGATAGGGCAGCATAGCCACGATAGCTGGATCTGGGCAACTGGGAATATGTAATTCCGCCCACCCCAGACCTGCCGCAACCCTTACGACTCTTCCTTGATTTGGCTGCACCAGTAGACTCGGGGTGAGGATTTGTTTCGGCAGACCATATAAGGTGATCCCATGCCTGACCGCTAAAGGACTGGACGCACACAGCCGTTCGGGATTATCGTGATTCCCAGCAATTGCTACGATCCCTCTCCGACCCTCATTCGACAGCCGATTTAGGGCGTCATAAAAAAGCTCTTCGGCGATGGCAGGCGGATTGACCGTGTCAAAAATGTCCCCTGCTATTAAGACAAGATCGACAGCTTCCTCTACTACAATCTCACAAAGCTCATCGATAAACTTCACTTGTTCTTGAATTCGACTACGCCCTTCGAGCGTTCGTCCCAGGTGCCAATCGGAAGTATGTAAGATTCGCATGGGTATTAACCCCTTTTCCTTTTAATCAATAGTTTCTCATAGTTTCATTATAGAGCATGTCCTAGACAAAAATCTGTGGAGATTATTGGCAGTTCACTTCTTTATACATTGATAGATTTCCCTTTTAGATATAGAATGTCTATTGAACTCATTCAGTAAAACTGAACGAGAACCACCTACTTATAGAAGTCGGATTGTCGGAATTGATTATGTAGCTATCGAACATAATATTGACAAAACATAACGAAAGAAGGCTATTAGATGAGTGATTGGTTAGTGCCGTACCTTGTTTTTAATGGGAATTGCGAAGAAGCAGTCAACTTTTACCAAGGAGTTCTAGGTGGAGAAAGCCAAATCCTGCATTTTAGTGATGCCCCACCCAATCCAGCGTTCCCGGTCCCGGAGGAGATTAAAAACTTCGTTCTGCATGCTGAATTAAGGAAAGATGGTCATGTGATTCGTTTTTCGGACACGTTTCCAAATACACCCTCCAATGCCGGCAATAACATTTCTTTTTCCTTAGAGTTTGATACAAAAGAAGAAACCAAAGCGATGTTTGAAGCCTTATCCGTGGGTGGCAACGTTGAAATGGACTTAAATGAAACGTTCTTTAGCCCACTATACGGTAAGTTTACCGATAAGTTCGGCATAAGGTGGCAGGTTTCCTGTAAGCCTCGATAAATCTAAAGATGGTTATCATTAAGATTTGCTCGTAAGTTTTAGGAACTAAACAGAGTTAGGCACCCCTAAGCAAGGATGATAAATCCTTCTTAGGGGCCCTGTCTTAAGCAAGAGCTAAGCCGGTTCCTCTTTCTTTGGTTGTAAAAAACGGGGTAAAAAGCTGATCATTATACATTGAACAAAATGGCCGTATATAACCTAACACAGACGATAACACAAAAAGGGTAGCGCAAATTAATCTGTCGCTACCCTTTTTGTTCTTAGTTAACTCAAAATACCTTAAAAATAATTCTGAGGTACAAACCTTGATTAAGGATAACTATTCTAACGAGTAGTTATCCTTATAGTTTATGGAAATATGTGTAGCGTCGCAAAATGGTGTATTTCTTGATTTGCCACAGCGGCAAAGAGTTACTCTATTTCTTATTTCATAAGTATGACCATCTGAAGATTCAATGGGAATATTGCCCTTAACAAAAATTGGTCCACTGGCTTCTTTTTCAGGATCCTGAAGTATTTCAATGGAAGGTTCGTATTTAGGTTCAATCGCTTTTCCCGTTTTATCATAGGCAACTAATCTGCCCGCTGGACACTCAGAGGCTGCTATAATTGCATCTTCTCTGTGTTTTGGATTATCGGAGTCTTCGGTAAGTTCCCATACGTTTCCGTCTTCCCTGTGACAAAAACGGGCAAATGCACATCGATTATCATCTAGAAGGTCAAGATCCGGTCCCTCAATCAGTTCTGCTCGGTCATTAAACTTCTCTCTTGACGCCCTCTCAACTCCGTTAAAACCTACTTTTTGATGAGAGCCGTCACAAAAAGGTGCATCTTTTGATTCACCGCAACGGCATAGCGCATATTGTTCAGACTGCCGTAATTTACGTCCATCCTTAAATTCATTTATTTTACCCTTAGAAACTATTATCTTTTCGGACAAAGGAACATTCCCCGTGACTATGTAAGGCCCATTTGCTAATATTCTAAGTTTATACTTCTTTTCATGGTTCATTATGTTTGATATCACCCTTCAATTTATTACGCAGTTCGAATTGGCAATCCGTTAACCATTAAATTTACCTATTACATTCATTCCTTTCGTTCAAATGTAATGTTATCTTCGATGATTTCAGCTACAATAAGTCCCCTGTTAAGCTCTAACAACTTTTCACCGCCCCCTGTAGGAGCCATTGGCGTTGATAACTGAGTTTCATTATCTTCATACAAGAATTCCGGTCCATTGCTGAAATTCATTAATCCATTTAGTTTCGAATTATCCTCTTAAATATAGCAAGCATTTTCCCTTGTTGCAAACATGGTAAAATTTAAACTAGCACTTGCTTTATGAACAAGCAAGTCTATTACATCCGAATCTAAAACCCTAAATAAAACAGATGCTTCCGAGTCCCGAATGATCAACTGCATGAATCTCGTCGTTTTTAACGGCTGATAGTTTTCTCCAACCTGGTCGCTGTGTATAGGGTTCCAACCTTGCCTTTGTTAAATTCTCCAGTGTATGAACTGACTGAGAGAAGTTATATGATACAATAAATGGACACATCCCAACGAAGGAAGACTCTCCCCCCACTGAAGCAGAATAAGAACACCCACTTCTTAGAAGAGGGTGTCTCGAACGTGGATAAAGGCCTATTACTGTAAGTTAAAGGAGAATGATCAATGGAAAAGTTAACATTTACCATGGAAAACTATCTAGGACGCTTGTGCAATTGAGCATGTCATCAGTAAAGACTCAATTTATGCTATGCAAGAGTTTCCAATTGATAGAAAAACCTTCTCCAATACTTAACACATATTGGAGAAGGTTAGCTGCTAGTTAGGTAGCTGCTTATCGGAGCATTCGGAGGATTCGCAGCATCCGGAGGATCCGCTGCAACCAGAACACTTTACACCCTTTTTTTTATCTTTGATGATTTTATTTATGGCAAGTGCAACGAGTGCAGCTACTATAGCAAGAACTATAAAATCTACTGTGCTCATACTTTCACCGACCTCATTCCGGCAGATATTTGTGCGCTTTTACTGCCTTTTCTCATTAAGTAGGCAACATATCCTACTATAATCGCCACAGCGATTAGCCCCCCAATAAATCCTTCACCTAATGTACCCGTAGTTATTAAAGTCCCTACCTGATATACAAGGAAAGCTATTGTATAACCCATACCCATTTGGAAACCAACAGCGCCCCAAAGCCACTTAGACGATTCCAGTTCAGACCTCATGGCACCTATCGCCGCAAAGCATGGTGGTGTAAAGAGGTTAAATACCAGATAAGAAAGTGCGGCTACTGCACTAATACCGAATATCGCACTTACTTCTGCACTGCCGCCAACAAGTGCTAATTCTTCGACATCGATAAAGTTCGTGATACTAAAGCAAACAGCTAATGTTCCAACTACATTTTCCTTGGCGATGAATCCGGTTACTGCCGCTGCTGCAAACTGCCACAGTCCAAAGCCAAGTGGTATAAATAATACCGCTAAGGGCGATGCAATGCTTGCTAATATACTTGTCTCCGGCGCATTCTCTGCAACGACTTGTAATTGCCAGTTGAATGTTTGTAATATTTGAACTACAGCGTTACAAACCAGAATAATTGTACCTGCTTTAATAATGAATGCTTTTGCTCTCATTAACACGGATATGGCTGCTCTCTTTAGACTTGGCCATCTGTATTCAGGAAGCTCCATTATGAAATATGACTTAGAATAATCTCCTGTAATTCTTCTGACAATCAATGCACTTATAATTATTACGATAATCCCAAGGAAGTACATTGAAGTTCCAACCCAGCTATTGTCGTTAAAGAAAACACCGGCGAAAAGCGCAATTATTGGGAGTTTTGCACCACAAGGCATAAATGGGGTTAGCATCGCGGTGGTGCGTCTTTGTCTTTCATTCTTAATGGTTCTTGTTGCCATAACGCCGGGTATACCACAGCCGGTACCAATAATCATAGGGATGATCGATCTACCTGATAATCCAACCTTTTTAAAGAATCTATCCAAAACTATAGCTACACGAGCCATATATCCACTGTCTTCCAAGAGTGCTAAGCAGAAAAATAACACCATAATTAGTGGTAGGAATCCAATGACAGCACCAACACCGCCAATGATACCATCAAGCAGTAAGGCAGCAACGACAGGGTTTACCTCTTCGCCCAGCAGTGAGGCTACACTTTCGTACAACATATCTATCCATCCGACAAAAATATCTGCAAACAATGGTCCAACCCATGTCTGAGAGATCGAAAACACTAGCCAGATTATTGCTACAAAGATCGGAATCCCCAGCCATTTGTGAGCTATTATTCTATCTGCTTTGTCTTGAAAGGTTTGCTTTTCCGAGCTTACCTTTCTTCTCTCGACTTCCGTAACAACATTGTTAATAAACGCATATCGTTTCTTATCAGCTTTTTCAAATTCCTCCTTTGTTGAGGCTTTTTTTATACCTTCAACAATAGGGATTTGCTTTTTGTTTGACTTACCAAGGGTAATTACAGCATCCATCAGTTCAAGCAAACCGTTATTTGTTGATTCTGTCGATACGGTTACGATAACGGGGCATTTCAGCGCATCACTCAATGCCGGAACATCTATAGTGTTGCCCTTCTTATCTGTCAAATCACTCTTATTTAGTGCAATAACGACGGGTATACCCAGTTCTAGTAATTGTGTAGTAAAATACAAACTTCTGCTTATATTTGTTGAGTCAACAATGTTGATGATAACATCAGGCTTTTCGTTTTGGACAAAGTCTCTGGTGACCGACTCTTCACTCGTATATGGCGACATGGAGTATGCGCCGGGTAAGTCTACCACAACCAAGTTTTCATTCCTTGGGTTAAGGCTCTGTTTAACATCACCTTCCTTCTTCTCCACGGTAACTCCGGACCAGTTTCCGACATGCTCGATTTTACCCGTAATAGCATTAAACATTGTGGTTTTTCCGCTATTCGGGTTTCCTGCTAAAGCAATTTTCATGAGCTCCTCCTCCAAATAGTTAGTCTAATCTAACTTTTAATCAGCACTACCCTAATGATAATGATGGAATAAGTAATTTATACCATAATGGCGTTTGCTAAATCCTCGTCTATACTGTACCTTGCATCTTTGATGTTAATGATATAGTTAGATGCCAATTTTGAAATAATAGTTACTTTTTCGCCAGGATAACAACCAAGGGTAAATAGAAATTCACGAATATCTGCATAATCAGTATTAACAGAGTTCACAGTATAAGGCGTATTTAACCTTCCTTTTGATAATGACATCATATATACCTCCTAAATGAGTTAGATTAGGATTATTCACAAAAGTTTACCACTTCTAACTTTAATAATTATTGTTTGTACTATTTTTAGTTACATCTCTTAAGTTTGATTATGATAAGCGTTATCAATTAATCTTAAATATGCTACTCCGGTTGCAGATGTTTTAATGCCCTTTTCCAACCCTTGCCACCTTATCGTTTAATCATCCACTGTTGAGCGAGTCCTTTATTGAGAGATAACCTGAATCTTTTAACACTTATGGTTATGTTCCCGGTTAAAGGCATCGCTTCTTCTTCCAAGATATCTTGATTTATTTTATCGTAATTGATAATGAAAGTCAATACTCTCAAGCCATTTTACTCAAATGGCAAACTGTTTATAATTGCATAAGACAAGAAGCAAGTTAGCTCGCTCTAACTTGCTTCTTGTCTTATGCTTATACAGTGCACGCGGTCAACCCTTACAACTCATTTACGTTGTTTCTTACCTATTACCGCAGTAAGCGTAGGCCACTAGTGATAACGAGGATCGTACTTCCTTCGTGTCCAATCACACCTAGGGGCAAATTAATATTCCCAAAAAAATTAGACAGGACCAGCACGAGAATGACAGCAATGGCAAAGGTAACATTTTGTTTAACCACCCTAGTCGTGCGACGCCCTAAGGTAATGGCGTAAGCGACCTTAGAAATATCATCCGCCATCAGAACTACATTAGCAGTTTCCAGCGCTACATCCGTTCCGGCTGCACCCATAGCGATACCCACAGAAGAAACCGCCAAGGCCGGTGCATCGTTCACGCCGTCTCCGACCATCGCCACCTTGCCATATTCTCCTAACTTTTTTATAAGGTCTACTTTATGTTGGGGCAGCAATTCTGAATAGACTTCGTCAACGCCTACCTGTTCACCTATGATTTGCGCAGTTGTAGAGCTGTCGCCGGTCAACATCACAACCTTAATCCCCATTTGTTTTAGTCTTCTGATCGATTCTTTTGCCTGTGGTCGCAGGGTATCTTGTACCGCTAAAACACCGATTCGTTCGTCTCCCACCTGAACAAAGATTACCGTATTCCCTTGCTCCTCCAGTTTCTGGACAGCCTTCATTTCCTCATCCGATAATTTTTGTCCTTCGGTCAAATCTAGTTTTCCGATTCGATATTCCTGACCGTCCACTATGCCACGCACCCCAAGCCCAGGCACAGCTTCCAGCTTTGAAGCCGAGCAGAGTTGAATATTTTTCTCCTTTGCTTTATGGATTATAGCCTTAGCAATAGGGTGTTCTGACCAGGTTTCTAGGGAGGCTGCGATGCCTAATACCTCATTTTCAGTATAGTTTCCGTAAGGGATCACCTGAGTAATTGTCGGTATTCCCTCGGTGAGAGTCCCGGTTTTGTCAAAGGCTACTACGTTTACATCACCGACAGCCTCTAGATAGGCGCCGCCTTTAAATAAAATGCCGTTTCGTGCTCCATTGGATATCCCGGATAAAATAGCAGGCATGATCGAGGAAACCAGTGCACAGGGCGAAGCTACGACTAGAAAGATCATCGCTTTGTAAATCGTCTCACTCCAAGACCACCCTAAGACAAAGGGTGGCACGACTAAGATCAATAGCGCACAAGTGACTACAATTTTCGCATAAATACGTTCAAACCGCTCCATGAATAATTGACTAGGAGGTCTTTCACTTTGAGCTTCCTGAACAAGATGAATTATTTTAGCAAGCAACGTTGCTTCTGCCGGCTTGGTCATTTCGATGACTAAAGCTCCCTGTCCGTTCATAGTTCCAGCAAAAACTTCGTCCCCTACAGATTTATCCATGGGCATTGATTCTCCCGTAATCGAAGCCTGATTTACAGAAGAATATCCCTCACGTACAAGCCCGTCCGCCGCAATCCGTTCTCCTGGTCTCACCAACAAACGGTCGCCTAGCTGCAATTCTTCAACTCGAACTCGCTTTTCTTGGCTTCCTTGTAATACAATAGCCTCTTCCGGGCGTAGTTTCATAATGGCTTTGATTTCATCATTCGTTCGCTCCAGAGTATACCCTTCTAGTGCACCACTTAGGGAAAAAATCAGTATTAAAATAGCCCCGTCTCTCCAAAATCCGATACTTGCTGCACCAATAGCCGCTACTACCATCAACAAATCGACATCGAAATCTTTTTCTTTAATCAGGGTTTGCAGACCTTCCCAGGCTTTCTGATATCCACCTATGGCGTAAGCCAAAAGGTAGAATGGAACTTCAAGCTCAGAATGACCATATCTGCCAGAATACCAAGCCAGGATAATAAATCCTAAACTGAGGGCTGTAACAATCAACCCTTTATGTCGCGACCAAAGTGAATTCCAAGATGTTCTCATGTCACTGCTCCTCTTAGCTTCTTTTTCATATGACTTAGCTATGTACCCTCTATTTCTCTTATCTTGGATCCATTAGCCATTAATAGATGTCGTTATCCGGAGATTTCCGACGTTCTAAAAAGTTTCTACATTGATCTTTTTCAAGATGTGCAAAAATTGCTTAATTTCATCATCACTCAAAGTAGACGTCATCTGATCTGTCAAGCGCAAATGGTAGTCATGATGTTCCTCAAAGGCCTTCCTTCCTATATCCGTTAAACTGATGAGATTAACGCGTCGATCTTCTTTCGTCGATTCACGACGGGCAAAATTCTTCTTTTCTAAGCGATCCACGGTTACTGTCGTTGTTCCTGTCGTGACTCCCAGTTTCTGAGCCAAACCCTTCATATTCATTGTTTCGTTTTCACCAAGGACCTCTAAGGCATGGGCTTCAGAAACCGTTACCTCACTGGATCGCACGATTGAATTTTCCCAAGAAGAAAACCCATTGAAAAACGCCAAGAGTTCATGGGTCAACTCTTCATTGATCGTCATTAAAACTCCTCCTCCAAAATAGTATGTAATTCATAATGTTTAAATATAATATTGTTTGATATTCAAGATATATGATAACAAAAATACTCTTCGCTGACAAGGGGGTAGCGAAGAGTATTTTGAGACTTGGCCTTCCAGGCAACAGGAGGATATTTTTCAGCTTCGATAGACAAAATGATTCAAAGCCATTGATACTAGCAAAAAGCCAATAACCGTGATATTTCAGTTATTGGAAGGAACATAAGCTTCCACGGGCTGTGTTAACCTTTTGAGGGGGGTTAAAATATTAATAACCCTAATAGGAAATGCTCTAAAACCTCGATGTTTTCAGTACTTTTAAGTATAAAAAAAGCTGAATTTCATGCAAAAACGAGCATGAAAGCCAGCATTAATAAAGTGTCTATTTTATTCCTTTAAAAGGAAGCACCAGTCGTATCGACGGTTTGGGCCTGTAATCTGTCTGCGAAAATCCGTATATCCAAGAGCAAGGTAAATATGTTCGACGCAATCGGCCATATGTTGCATCATAGCTTCTGCAGAACCTTCACCAGTTCCGCTAAGCTAACTGGATTGAACCCATCCGGTACGCCGATGGAATAGTCTCCAAAGGATAAGGTTTCACATAAAAAGGTATTCAGTAAAAAATAAGTAGTGTCGTTATATCACAAATGACACTGCTATTTTCTTAAAACAAGCTATGTCTGAATCAAATTTTAAAGATATACATATTCCTGATCTGTCTAAGTTTAAATTATAGATATGCTCACATCAGAAATAAATAATAACCACGGCTTGAGGACAATTACTATCTTAGTTGTAGTTTTGGGCATCAAATATCAATCGATAAACAAGGACAGATGTTAGAGCTTAATTAAACGTGCCAATCTTGAGAACTTCCATAAAAAACTCAAGTAAGGTCTGCATAGTTACGTCGCATTGCTTACTCAAACTTTTAAAAAAATTGCTAGAACTGAAAGCATCCCAACCTAGAAAAGTAGAACCAAGTTGTTAAAAAAAACCTTGTAATACATCAAATATGATTTATAATAAGATTAAAGGTAAAACATCAAACATGATGTATAATTCTCAAAACAAGGGGCCAAAATATGAATGTTTACCGATATGCCACGCAGGGAGGAAAAGACTTAATCGCTGATTACTTAAAAGCCTTCCAAAGGATGAACAAGCAGAAGGTCAACTCATTATGACAGAACTCGAACAAAAGGGACTTGATTATTTAAAAGAGACCCTTGATACACGTCAGATTGAAAAAAAGCTCTGGGAAATAAAATTCCCAAGAAAGAACCGATTTTTTTATATTATTGCCGATGCAGACAACTTTTATATCGTCCATGCCTGTCGAAAGCAAAAAGGAAAAGCTGAAAAAATCGAGCTAGATAAGGCCAAACAACGCGCTAAGGAAATCGGAAAGGAACTAGGAAGAATTTTCGTTTAACTTAGAAGGGGGAATAAAAAATGCCATTCGTAAAGGTCAATATTCAAGATGAAACAGAAAAATTTAAAAAAGAGGATCCGGAATTTGCAAGAGAATATGCGGTAATCGAGGCCGAGTATGAACTCATTAAAATGGCCGTAGAAATGCGGAAACAGCTCGGAGTGACCCAACCCGAAATTGCTCAGGAGTCCGGACTTTCCCAGCAGGCCGTTTCAAGACTTGAAAAGGTTGGTCATTCCCCAACACTTCGAAACTTTCTGAAATATTTATCAGGAATGGGTATTGAAATTGAGCTAAAAAAAAAGCTCTGGAAAAGGACGAGCGCCTAGTCGTATAAATATTCACTAAAGGTGGAAAATGCCAGCCCAAAAATGTGGCTGGCATTTTTGTTTACACATCTTAAAGTAAACTTCGATGTCCCAGCGTAAACCATAAATGCGAATTATCTCTTCCTCGGTTATCTCAATTTCCGTTGATAACAATGATTTGATAGGTTTATACCCAAGCCTTCACCATCCGAAGCCCGTCTACGTATGCTGTAATTAAAGCTACCAAAAAGGCGGGAATCAAAATGAATGAACCCATCACTGAACGTACGCCGCAAGGCATCGCGGCCGAGATTAATAGGATCAAACAACAGACTTGTAAAATCATGCTTACCAATGCCCTCGAGGTCGGCAAGCGCCTGAAGGAGGCCAAGGCCTTGCTCCCGCATGGAGAATGGGGAAAATGGTTGGTCGAATCGGTGAGCTATTCCCAGCGCACAGCCAACAGGCTGATGCAGCTCTTTGAAGAATAGGGAGATAAACTGTTCGCTTCCACCGATGACGGC
>NZ_JUEE01000231.1:0-21970 GCF_000802135.1 Desulfosporosinus sp. BICA1-9 | reverse complement strand
CAAAATAGCTTATATATTTTGATATTACACATCTGCCATTTTAACCCGTCTCATAGAGGTTGTTACATAAAACCTAAACGTTCCAAACATCAGTTCTGGTAAAAAACAATTACACCTCTCCCCATTGTGCGGTAAAATAAGGTGACAAGCCAAATTAACACACAAGAAAGAGGTTTAAAACTTGATTCAAATAGACATATTCTCCCTCTCTATTATAGCACACTTGGTTTTGATGAGGACTGATCCACGTGGGCGTAAACCTTGGGACGCAGTTATTTTGTTTCGGATGCATATTCTTTTCTTCACTCGACCGGAATTTATCTCATTTCGTCAAATGTGCAAAGAGTTGTCAAAAGCCAAGCATCAGGACTATCGTAATTTTCTCTGTATCACAGGCACTAAAGTACCAAGTCACGAAGCTCTAAGTCGGTTTTGCACACTTTTGAGTATTAGCGACGATACGATAAATGAACTTTCCAAGCCTTTTTAAGTCAAAACAGAGAAGATGGAAGGTTTCTTGAACCTGATGATTGCGGCGTTGGACCGTAAGGCAGTTTAATATTTTTCGTTATTTTGTAACAACCTCTAATAAGACCCCTATGGGACAAGCAGAAGTTGACGGAACTAAATGGTTCAAATTACGGATCTGGAGACAGGCAATTACTGGAAACACATGGCATGACGGCTACCGGTAAAATTTCCTTCCAAAGTCTAGCCGCTCTTGTGCTCCCGAACTCCGCGAGATGATAAAGATTATGTTCTCGTAGTTAAAGAGGGAAAAGCAGTGAGAACTACTGTTCGTATTGGCCTTAAAAACGAGGCATCCATCATGGTGCTTCAAGGGGACCGCATTGTGATTGAAGGGGTGGAACGATGAATGGGAGTACATGAATAGTTCATCTTCATACACTATGAGGATTGTCCGGAGGATACAGAATTTCTTAAAAATAAATTCAAAGCAGAGAGAGCTTGATTTTGTCAGGCACTCTCTGCTTCTTCGTTTTGCATAAATGAATTAACTTTTTATGAACTTGAACGCTCAGTTTTATCCTCGGACTCCCCTGAGGTCGCAGATTTGAATTCAGTAATTCCGTTTCCTAACGCTTTTCCGAGTTCGGGCAGTTTTCCGGGACCAAAAATGATTAAGGCAATAACTAAGATAATGATTAAAGCAGTTGGCGTCATAAAACCAAATGTTATCTGCATAGTTTATCCTTTCCCCTAGAGTTCAGCTTGTCTATACAATTCGGGACTCCTAGCTTGATCCAGTGTTACATAACTCTCGGTTAACAGCACGAGAGCTTTATAATAGTTACTCTGAGCGGAGGTTCTGACATCCAGACAGAAAGCCGGTACCCATTGCGTTAAATGCTCCCCCAGTAATCGCTGCCCGAATTGCATCGTTCTTAAGACAGCCGCTTTGTTATCCTTTTCCCAAGCCTCAACTTCCATACTAGTAAAAAGAGCCAGGCCTTCCAATTCTGCACTAATATGGTCCGGCATTTGGGGGGGATTAACTTCCAGCCCTGCCTCCCTGTATAGATTTTTAACGGCTAGGGTTGTTTCTCCCATCAAATACCCAAAACTCCCGTCTTCAAGCCTTTCCCGGTAGCAAGCTTCATAAGGCGGGCAGGGAAGGTGTTCCGGCCCAATAAATAATCGGGTAAACTCGACACGCCACTCGGTCAAAGGCTGCTGCAGCTCTGGCCACTCCTCGTTAAAAAAGCTTTCCAGTAACTGCAAGCCCGCTGTTAGCTCCGAATTTTCCGGGTTCATGCGGGTAAGACAGTGTTTCAGTTCAACTATGATGCTTGGCTCAGCCTGCACTTGATCAAAGAGCTCTTGAGTTGGTTCGGTCCAGAGCAGGGCCAGAGTCCGATAGACCGCTTGCCGATTGGAAGCCATCTCCATCAGTGCTTTTTTCTTAATAAGCGTGAGACTGGGTTGCATGCCCTTCCCCTCCCTGGGTGTGAGAGTGTTCTTCCTGCTTCGGAGTGAATAAGACATAGGCACCCAAAGTGTAGAGAAGAGTAATTAAAGCAATGACTCCTAGGACGATGGTTATTTCCACCCAGCTTGGCGTATAGGATCCTAGGGTTGCCCAAATATTCGGTACGACCTCACGCCCTGTCCGGAAACTGACCGGTAAATTGTATTTCCCTAAAGTCACGCCGGGAGCATAGTCGAGCAAAGGCAATAACATGGATGAGAATAACAACCAGATCCGTTTAAAGAAGACGCCCATGACCACCAGCACCGAAGATAAAACAACAAGGGTCATATTCTCCCGGTTTTTGCGGAAGATGAGAATCATAAAGGGAATCAAGGCTCCTAAAATGACTTCACCCCAGAAAAACGGTGCCAGGCTTCCTGTCAGCATTTGATTGATATAGGCCATCAGGCGCTCTTCAGCCGGGAATAATGCGGTGAGAACTTCGGAGAAAACAAAGAAAGCATCGACGGCGATGAACACACTGAGCAACCCCGCTAAGGTGGAGATTAAGCTTTTTGGGACGTTAAAGAGGCGGAATTTATTTAAGGCAACGATAACCACCAGCAATAACGCCAAGCCTGAATCAAGCGCTGAGGCGACAAATAAAGGTGCCATTAGGGCACTATGCCAGGTAGGACGGGCGATTTGCAGGCCGAAAATCCAAGCCGTGACAGAGTGGACAAGAATGGCAACCGGCAAGGCCACGCTCGATAAGATTTTGATGGATTTCTCATTGGGATTGGGGCGGGTCATATGATACAAGTAAAGCAAAGAGATAACCAAATAGACGGTTATGACTATAACGTCCCAGATGAGAGGGGAATTGAACTGGGGATGAAGAAGCAGGTTCAGCATCCTTTCCGGAGTCCCTAAATCCACCACAATCAAAAGCGCTGCCGCAATAATGCAAACAGTAGAAAGAAGCACCGCCGGCTTCGCGACCGGTTTAAACTGTTTGATATTAAACACTGTGGCTGAGGAAGAAACGATCAATCCGCCGGCCGAAAGTCCGACAAAGAACATAAACGATGTGATATACAGGCCCCAGGAGACAATGTTATTCATACCTGTGACAACCAAACCCTGTGTAAGCTGATAGATCCAAGCACCTATCCCTATTACCGCCAAGATGCCTAAGGTCACTGTCCAAGCATTAATTATTCTTTTACGTGGCATGAATCTTTCCTCCTTTCTAACGAATGTAGTAAACTTGCGGCTTTGTACCCTTGTCTTCCAAGAGCCTTTCCGCCTTTCGCTCCCGGATCAGGCGGGAGACCTCGCTGGTCGGATCATTCAGATCCCCGAAATGCCTGGCCCGCTGCGGACAAGACTCGACACAGAAAGGCAACTCTCCCTTATTCGTACGCTGTTCACACATCGAGCATTTTTCGACGACCCCGCGTTTCCGTTGGGGAGTATCAGCAGACCCCACATCATGGCTGGGAATCTTTTTCGGCTCCTGCCAGTTAAACACCCGCACATTGTAAGGACAAGCTGACATACAGTAACGGCAGCCGATGCAGCGCTCATAGTCAATCAGGGTTCGTCCGTCTTCCGCCTTATAAGTTGCCCCGACAGGGCATACTTTAACACAAGGTGCATTCTCGCAATGCTGGCAGGCTAACGGAAGATGGCTCATTTCCAGATAGGGATATTCTCCCTTAGGGGTATCCATATGTGGCCCGCCTATGGTTTCAATCCGATTCCAGAACATGCCCAGCGGCACATTGTTCTCCAGCTTGCACGCAACCGCGCACGTGTGGCAACCGACACAACGTTTTAAGTCAATGACCATGCCATATTTTTTCTGAGCCATGAATTACACCCCCTCGGCCTTTTTAAAATCAACGCGAATATCGAAGAAGGAGAAGTTTGTGGTTTGCGGTTTACTCTTGGCATGGGTTAGCTCCTGATGATGCCCTTTAATATAATACTCGTCCCACCAACCTTGCTCCAGGTTCATCATTCCGGGGCGAATCGCTTCGCTGAACAAGCATTTAACCAGGACATGCCCCCGGTCGTTAAAGATCTCAATCACATCCCCGTCTTTAATTCCCCGAGCCTTGGCGTCTTTGGGATTGACATGGGCTCTGGGCTCCGGATTTAGTTCAAGTAACCAAGGGACATTGCAATACGTGGAGTGAATCCTGAAACGGTTATGCTGTTGGTTAAAGACGATTGGATATTTTTTCGCTTCAGGACTATCCGGCCCGGCTTCGATCGGCCACTTATGATAGGGCAGCTCCTGCCCGTAGGTTAAGGCTTTTTCCGAATAAAATTCGACCCTGCCGGATTCAGTTTTAAATCCGTTTTGATACGGGATAAACGGACGGGGAAAGGCCCGGGCCATACCGTCTCTTTTCAGCTTTTCCATCGTTACTCCGGCATTTTTAAAGACCGGGTCATCAATGAAGGCTCGGCTTTGTTCTTCCGGGCTTCCCTGGAAGTACTTGCCAAAATCAAGACGCTCGGCCAGCCCTTTCCAAATTTCCCAATCCGGTTTGGCTTCCCCTTGTGGTTCAACCGCTTTGTCCCGGTAAAGGAAGAAAGGCATTTCTCCGCCCATTACGATTTCTTCCGTTTCATACCAGTGCGCCACCGGCAAAACGATATCCGCATACTTTACACTCGGTGTATAATACAGATCGGCGACGACCACCAGATCAAGCTTGGGTAATACTTTTTGAATCCAGCGGTTACGATCTGTCAGTTGGTTGATAAAGTTGCTGCACATCGCATAGAGGACTTTGGTTTTTCCTTGTTCGACATCATCTTGAATGGTGATTAACCGTTTCATGGTATAGAACGTCCCGGCAGGGAATAGCCACCCTAAATTCGTCATTTCAAAGGGACCAAAGAACAAATTCTGAATGTTGCCGCTTTTGCCGAAGTTCCCTGTCAGGGCCAGCAGGGTGGCAATCCCCTGGCCTATGACATCCCCATTGTAGTAACGGTCAATCCCCATACTCCCGCGGATTCCACCCGGCTTAACGGTGGCAAACATACGGGCAGCCTTACGGATATCCTCAGCTGGCAGCTCACAAATTTGCGCAGCCTTTTCCGGAGCATACTCGTCCGTCAATTTTTTAAGCAAAACAAACGAGGTGTTGCATTTTACGCCGTCAATCGCTTGACTTGCCTCTAAAGCCGGTATAACTCCCGGAGTATCGAATGCTTTAGCTGTACCGCTTACGGTGTCCCAGACCATATATTTTCCAGCCGCACTTTTTAGGAACTTCTTGTTATCTTCCCGAACCAAGAAAGGTGCTACGGTGCGCTTGAGGAGGAAATCCTGGTCATAGAGCTTTTCACTGATTATCACTTGCTGCATACTCAAAGCTAAAGCCGGATCACTACCAGGTTTCAAGGAAAGCCAAAGGTCAGCTTTGGAGGCCATAGTCGAAAATCTTGGATCAACCACAATCAATTTACAGCCATTTTCAAGCGCATCATTGATAAAACGGGTACTCTGAACCTGGCTTTCGGACATACTGCTTCCCCAAAGAATCACAACTTTACAGTTCTTCCAATCCGCCGGTTCGTTGGACGTAGCCCCAAAGGCCGGCCCTCCGACCACCGTGCTGAACCCGTGCAGCATGGCTTCATCAATGCTGCCGCTGAAGAAAGTACTCTGCAGCAGACCGGCAAAGCGCAGGATTCCTCCGAATCCTCCGTTGAGAATGCCGTAATTCCCGGAGCCACCAAAGAGAGCCACGGATTCTTTGCCGTGTTGCGCTTGGGTGTCCTTGAATTTTTGGGCAATCGTATTCAAGGCCTCATCCCATGAAATCGGTTCCCACTTGCCTGAACCTCTTTCCCCCACTCTTTTCAGCGGGCGGGTGATCCGGTCCGGATGATAAATCCGCTGGACATGAGATAAGCCTCGCAAACAAACGCGGTTATAATCTTCATCTCCTTGGGGGAAAGACCCCATTTCAGTTTTTACCACCTTATCGTCCCGCACGGTCACTAAGTGTGAACACGTCTGCCAGCAGTTAGGAGAACAGACGCTCCGTACTTTCTTCTCATTGACCGCGGGTGCGGCAGTGGCTGTGGTTTGTTTGAACCAGATGGAGGATCCAAGCCCGGCTACGCTCAGACCGCCAAGCGCTGCTGAGCCTTTAAGAAACCCGCGTCGGGAAATACCAAAACCTTGCATTTCCTTGTCTTGCATCATATAACCTCCTTCTCACAATTTCTCGTCTTCTTTCGGATTAAATCAATGAACCTTTTGAATGGGTAAGGGGTAAACACAAATGCGATTGTGAGTTGTTTCACCTCCGTTAACGTACTTTATCCTTGTACAAACGACCCTCACAGGAATCTCTTCCTGTGAGGTCTTGCCTAGTAATAAATAATTCGTGATTTGGCTTTAATGACCTTTGTCTGATCCTCCAACAAAAAAGACCGGTTGATTGTTGTTTTGCACAACCTCCAACCGGTTTCTGCTCAAGAATTTTTTACTTCCATTTCTTTTGGTGAATAATACGTAAGGCAATATCCAGATTAAACTGGACACTCAATTTAGTTAAATTCATACCCAATAAGTCCTGGACTTTTTTAAGTCTATATCTTAGGGTATTAACGTGAATATAGAGTTTTTGGGCTGTGATGGTCAAGTCCCCATTACAACGGAAATAGGTGCGCAAGGTTTCCATCAATTGCCCGTCTTGTTCTTTATCGTGATTCAGCAGCGGACGTAAGGTATGAAAGCAGAAAGTTTTTAATTCCTGTTCCCCGATCCGATAGAGCAGCGCTAAGATACCCAATTCATCATAATAGGTTATTTCATCTTGCTTATCAAAAAACCGTCCTAACTCTAAGGCCGTTTTCGCTTCTTGATAACTGCGGTAGAGTTCCTCCGCTTCAGCATAGATGTGCCCGATTCCTATGGAGAAACTAACAGGAAGTCGCGGATAAATATCCTGCTTAATTTTTGGGATGAAAACATCAATTTTCAGCTTAAGTTCAGAAAAGGACAGGTTCTTATCAAACGGTAATAAGAGTACGAGCGCCATGCCCCGCCGGGCGAGAATCGGCTTAGGCCAATGCTGAGCTAAATAAACCTCCCATAGGTCTTGCAGCCTGTCTAAAATCTCTTCTTCTAAATTCTCTTCAGCATCCAGTTCGATAACGGCCACAACATGCGGACAGGATAAATCCAAACCCAGGGAGCGCGCACGCTGAATGATGGTCTCTCTGTTTTCAAAGTTATTATAGAGGAGATCGTGGAGAAATTCATTTTTGTATTGCAGTTGAATCTCTTGCAGTTCCTTTTGCTTCCTCATAGCCACCAGTAAAGCTAAACGGGACTCCTTAAGGCCAGCCGCAAACTCCCTGTTCCAAGGGCTGCGGGAGAGGATGATGATCACATAACCATCAAGCCCATCTTGATATAAAGGCAAAGCCACATAAGGCATCACGTGGGGTTCTTTCTCTTGAATCAAAACATTGCCCTCGAAGATCTCACCAGATTTGAGTTGGGAACTTACCCCCGAAAGAGGGAAAAACTCTCCGAAATAAAAACTTTCCTCCGTTTTGACCTGGAAAATAAGGATTTTGCCAAAAGGATCTGTCACGATGATTGGGTTCTTAAAAAACTCCATCAGAATCTTCGCTAAGGAAGGTAATCCTTCACCGCGGCTCAATGCTTCCAATAACTTGGTTTGCAAATGATATTCCTTCAAAGATTATCCGCCTTTCCAATAAAGAAACTTGTAGAAACCAACAAAACTTCCGTGCTGACATTGTAGCTTTCTACAAAGATTTTTGCCGCCACTGTAGGGGAAGCCTCGGAGGTAAAAAACGAACCGAAGGTCGGGTCAAGCGAATGTCCGGAAACCCGGGGATGGTTTTGTGCAGGCCGGGATCAAGTTCCCGATTAAGGCAAATGGTGTGCAGGGCACCATTGACACACGACTCTTCACAAAACGGCCGTTTTCCTTGATCTAAGCGCTCCACACAGAGATCACATTTGTCCACCTTACCCGTGGCCTCATCATACTGAGGAGCTTCATAGGGACAAGCTTTAACACAGCGGCAGCACCCGTCACAAAGTCCCGGATCATGCACCACAATTCCATCGCGGCGTTTGCGGTAGGTGTGATTCGGGCACACCAGGAAACAAACCGGGTTTTCACAATGATTGCAGGATAAGGAAAGGTAATAGATTCCCGTTTCTCCATCCTTTTCCCAATCCATACATTTGACACGCCGATAACGCTGGGTCTCAGGGAGGTTCCGAAAATTCTTACAGGCTACTTCGCAGGAGCGGCATCCCATGCATCTTGTGACATCAATTAAAAAACCTATCTGTCTCATATTGTGCTGCTCCTTTTTAACCATTAGACGGCAGAAAGGTTGACATAGGTGTCATACAGGGCAATCCCGGGCTGGCCTGTTCCCCGTATTCCCATGTCACAGGACTTGCCATCAATTAAACGATTAATTTGAGTTTTACCCGGAAACCAGCCGGTATAGGTCAAAACCGTGTCCTCCGGTACCGTGGCGGTGATTCGAACCGGCAGGACAACTTCACCCAAATGATTGTACACACGGATCCGGTCATTGTCTTGGATTTTTAGTTTTTGCGCCAGCCGAGGATTGATTCTCAACTTTGGTTCATCAATACCCCAACTCAACCAGTGTAAATTTGTAAATTGGGAATTGCTTCCCGAATTGAGGTGGGGGGTTAACAAACGGTATGGATAATGGACGGGAGGATAGAAACCCCTGCTGAATTCCGGCAAAAGCGGGAAGCCGTCTGCCAGTGCCAGCCCGGATTTAAGCTCCAACTTTCCTGATGGTGTAGGAAAGTTCAAGTCCGCCCAGGCGAGAGGAGAAACTCGAAGTTTGCGAGGTTTTTCCAGCAACTCGGAGAAAGAGGTTACATTAAGTGACTCCAAAAGCTCTGGCGATAATTCTTGAGCCACCCATTCTTCCTCACTCCCGACTTGAGGATCGCAAACACATCCTGGAGCCAGTTCATTTATTTTATGTGCCAAGTTCTGAGCAATTTGTAAATCTGAGCGGCATTCCCCTCGGGGCTCAATCGCTTGTTGGTTTACAGCAATCCAGTGATGCCAATAACTTGGGACAAGATCCCATTCCTCAAATTGAGTCGTGGAGGGAAGAAAGATATCGGCGAAATGGGAACTCCGGTTCAGGAAATGATCCGCTTGCACAACTAATTCCATTTGTTCCAGGGCTGCTGCCAGCGCTCCGGTATTGGCATCCTGCCAAAGATCTCTCCCGGCTAAGAAAAGCATTTTAACGGGTGGTTCAGAGAGCTTGGACACCTCTTCGGCAAAATTATTCAAACTAACCGTACGGATCGCAGGTTCTGCTTTTTTAAGAAACGCATCGCGCGTGTGCCAGTTCAATAAGCGCCAATGCTCCTGACTGGGATAATAGACACCTGCTCCGGAGACCCCGATATTTCCGGTTAAAGCAGCAAGGGCTAAAATCCCCCGGAAATTCTGCCCCCCGTTGGCGTGCCTCTGCAAACCTAATCCCAGCCAGATGCACCCTGGACGCTGAGTTGCATAAAGGTGAGCGACCTCTTGCCACGCTTCCCTGGGTAAACCCGTTTCCTTTTCGATCCATTGATCGGAGAGGTTTGCAACATATTGGATAAATTCTTTTCCGCCTTCGACGAATTGCTGTAAAAAATCTTGATCATGGATATTTTGTTCGATGATATACTTAGCCATCCCCAAAGCCAGAGCGCCGTCGCTCGCGGCTTTCGGTTGAATAAAAATATCGGCTTGAGCAGCGGTCGCTGTGAAGACCGGATCAATGACAATCACCTTGGCCCCATTTTCTTGAGCCTGATTGATATAATACATCTGGTGTAAAGCCGTCCAGGCAGGATTTCCTCCCCAGATTATGATAATCTTGCTATTCACCATATCCTCGGGGTCGGATTTGCGCATATCTCCAAAAGTGTAGAGAAAGGCATCGAGTCCTGCTGACCAACAGGAGGTTCCATTGACAACCGTAGACTCTAAAGCTGCAAAAAAACCATCCAAGGCATAATGCAGGATCCCAATATTCCCAGTCTGTTTATTGAAACAGATTGGCCGAAATGAACCGTATCTTCCTTTTAATTCAAGCATTTTGCGCGTCACGATATCCATCGCTTCGTCCCAAGCAATCCGGTGCCAACGGCCAGACCCTCGTGGGTATTGCCGCATGGGGTGCAATATGCGTTTTGCATCGTAAACCCTTTGGGTATAGGCGTATCCTTTGGAGCAGAGCTTCCCTCTGGTAAATCCATGCTCCGAATCACCCGTGACCCGAATCAGTTTACCGTTTTCAGCATAACTCAGCATGCTGCAGGTACAGAAGCAATTGCGCGGACACACGTTACGATAGACTTCCATGAGGAAACACTCCCAATACACCTGAAGTAACTTTGTATAAACATTTGCTATTATTATAACATAACTCAATAACAAAATTTACATAATCAATATTTTCCTGTTCACCTAAACGATACACTCGATAAACCCTAAAAGATGTTCCCCCGAACCTCTTTCACGCTGTACAAATACATACCCCAAACCCGCAAAGCATAACTGACAAATTTAGATCCTTAGGCAAAATTAAATCTGGGGTAACTCTTTGGAGTAAAAGAGACTTTGCAGTCTTCAAACGTCTGGGTGTGGTGCACGTGTCAATGAGATGATCGCGAGCATATCCTCGACCTATTGGCCTACGATATAGGTTATTGAACCCAACGTCTGAAATGATTCTTAACCCCTTTCCCCGCATGACTTCAACCCCATTCTTTGCCAGCAGATGCTCTGCACCCATCCTGAGACTTTTTACCACTCGGTCCTTTCTGGCCTTGCCAACGCTAGCATCGACGAACGAAACCGTTGCTGTTATGCCCAATTCTTTAGACTTATTAAGCATAGATAAGGCTTCCGATGTTTAAGTAATGCTTTAGTTGGAATAATCCCCTTAAGTAAGAACAAGCATACCATAAACAGAAATGCAAGAGAGTCATCTATACCTTCTGTACAAATGACTCTCTTGTTCTGGAGTCCCTGTTTTCTCGACTCGATAAGATTCTCATGTCGCAGTACCGCTAAATGTTGGAATACATTCGACTGCTCAAGCTCCAGCACGGAAATGATATCACAGACACACCGTTTTGTACTTACTTACATAATTAAAATTCTGGTATATTTAAAGCAAAAGTATTTTATGAGGGTGCAATAAAAATGAATAATAGCCTCAAACCGGGTTTATTCTTCGAATTTCAGTTTAAAGTCCCGGAAAATAAAACTGTCCCATACTTTATCCTGAATCCTCCGAATCCAAGTGATGCCTTTGTTTTGGCTACAGGCTTTATGGTAGGATTAATGCAAACTCCCGGTTAATATGATTTGTCCTGATGAGCTTTAGCCTTCTCAATTAACAGAATACTTAAGCCAGCACCCATTATAATTATAACTAACTTGCTTATGAGATACATCTTCCACTGCAGCATAAGAAACATGGCAACTGCAGCGCCTGTAGACACAACCCCAATTGCTAGGGCTACTGTTGAATTTTGCCAAGAGTTAATCCGACCAACTATGCTAAGAAACAAAAGTTCAAATAAGCCTGCTCCGATACCTATTGATAAAGACGAAATTACCCTGGCCATCAACCATAGAGTTGAATCATTCCTTAAATTGGCTACAGTAGTAATCCCTGAAATACCCAAAAAAATCAGCAAACCTGATAGCGAAACCAGCAATGAAAAAGGAATGCTGACCATCCGCTTATTTAATTGCAATGAAACTATCGCTGACCTATTATCAACAATTTCTAAGTTAGGGTTCCAATAAAAACACAATGTGGCCATTGCCGCTACCCCTGTATAAAACAGAGCAAGTATAACATCTGCCATAGCGCTGAGAATGGGTATGTTGGCTTGGGCCATACTATCTGCAAAATAAAAAATTACCACTTGAAACGCGATGGTCAGGAATCCTAATGCTCCTGTAAGGTACAAAAAAAATGGTTGTTTGGTTATCCTGCCTTTATTGTTGAATACGTATTGACCAAGGCTATTGCAGGCGTATTTTTGTTGTAAAAAATCAAAGACTGCAACAATAAACAATAAAAAGATATCTAAAATTAGAACCCTTATAATACTGCCTCCCGCCAATAAGGCACTAGGTCTTAGCAATAGGCCGATAATGAACCCGAGAAAATATGCAGCTTCTGTCAATGCAAGCCACGAAGACTTTACCATTGAAGCAATGTTAGACCGCAATGATCTGCTCAAGAACCAGAATGCATACCGTATTATTAAAACTAGCAAAAATAAACATGCCATAGCTCCAGACAAAGGCAAGTTTTTCTCTATGAGGAATGCATTGCCCCACACAATGCCCAAAAGTGTTATCGAGCTAAAGATGGTAGCAATAGAAATATAAGCCAGTATACGACTGCGGCAGTAGCATTTCACTGCTATTAGCAATCCTAAGCTAAATGCACTTCCAACTAAAAAGGCAAAAATTGATCCGCTTCCAAGCATTGTTAATTCTGAAATACCCTTTGCTGCACTTAATACAGTTCCTCCCCCTATAGAGGTAAGTAAATTAGAACAAATTAACAGCCAAATCTGCCAAAAGCTTTGTCTGGATTCAGTTGAAGGGTTTGTTTGAGAACCTTTCATTAAAGAACCAGCTCCCACGTCTCCCCAACAAGGTCTTTGCCAAAGCTATGGTGTTCTTCCTGTTCTACCAGTTTAAATCCAGCTTTCTCATAAATATGCCGTGCCTCTACAAGTACGCTGTTGGTCCATAAAACAAGCTTCAGGTAACCTGCACGCCTTGCAAAAGTAATGCACTCTTGTACCAAGCGGCTTCCGAGCCCCAATCCACGTGCCTTTGGCTCTACCAAAAGGAGTCGCAGTTTAGCCACCGTATCACTGCTTTGAACAACGAACACCGACCCCACAATTTCACTATTCATCTCTGCGATTATGCACCGCTCACGTTCAGGTTTGTAGTTGTTAATGAACTCCGCTGCAATCTGAGCCACAAGTGCCTCAAAACGTTCATCCCAACCATACTCCTGGGCGTACAGCACACCATGGCGGTGGGTAACCCAGCCCATATCACCCGGCTGATGACTTCTCAGGAAAAACGCTTCAGAAAATTTGAAGCTTTTCTTATCGAGAATGTTTTCAATATCGTGCATAGATTTCAGGAGCTTCTGTTGATCTTCTTCACTAAGTTCACTCAACATCTCGGCTACCTCATCTCGTGAACGTTGATCTAAAAGTGAAAATAATTTCATGCCTTCCTGTGTAAGACGAATAAGAAACTGTCGGCCATCGTGCTCTGAACGAACTCTCTCAGTAAGCCCTTGTTCCTCAAAGCGAGCTAAAATACGACTAAAATAACCCGCATCCAATCCCAATGCACGGCTTAACTTTGTAGCAGTTGGATTATCGCTATTGGCAATTTCAAACAAGATTCGCACTTCAGTAAGGG
This sequence comes from Desulfosporosinus sp. BICA1-9, assembly GCF_000802135.1. Classification (NCBI taxonomy): domain Bacteria; kingdom Bacillati; phylum Bacillota; class Clostridia; order Eubacteriales; family Desulfitobacteriaceae; genus Desulfosporosinus; species Desulfosporosinus sp. BICA1-9. The sequence goes on along the minus strand of NZ_JUEE01000231.1, from coordinate 8,476 downwards.
AATACGAACTGTGCAATAATCCTTCACGCAGGACACCTATCTTTCGTGTGAAAAATCGGTTAAATTCTCGTACTTGGTCGATCTTGTTATCAGGTATATTTTTTTTCACAAATATCATCCTTTCATTTTGATTGATTTAAATATATATTATATAATATACTTGACTTTGTCAACAAATTATTTGACTTTGTCATACGTTATAAAGTATTCTTTAAATCTTTGTCTTTTTTCTGATGTTTAGGTCATTTCTTTAGAGTGAGGAGTTCACTGCACAGTTCATCATGAACCGTAGCATAGTTCACCGAAAAGCAGACAGACCTTCCCCTTGGCGGAGAAGGTCATTTTTCTGCCCCTTTAACTGGAATCCTGCTGTACCACATAATACAGGTTGCTGCTCTTGCCGCCGTTCTCACGCCATCTCTGCTCCTTGCGCAGACGGCCGCTTTTTTCAAGGTCAGCTATTGCGCGCTTGACCGTGCTTCGGGACAGCTTCAGTTCTTTGGCGATGGTACCAATCGCTGGATAACATTTACCCTCCTTGTCGGCACGATCATGCAGATACATATAAACTGCTCTTGCTCGGTGCGGCAGCTCCGAAGAATAAAGAGAAGAGAAGAAAAGTAAGCCACAGCTTCACCTCCTATTCAATCCGAACAGGTGCTTTTGTCCTGATCGGCGCTTCTGGCTCTTGGATCGGTGTGTGGAGTAATCCGCCCGATGCGGCAGCTCCGGCATCAGCTTTCTCCGGCACATCTACACAGGCAGAGTGCCGACGGATGATTTCTTCCTCCACTCTGCGCCTGTTGGCATACTCCACCTCTCTGGCCGATTGTTCGGCGATCTCATAAGGCTTGCCGAAGGTAATGCCCCATTCCGTGAACAACTTCAGTCTGGTACGCATCGGGTAGGCGCCGGTCTTTGTGACGATAAAGCGGCCTTTTGGCATGGATTTGAGTTTGTCGGGGGTCATCAACGGTCGCTCGATCATCTGCAGACTCTGCGACGGATCGTTTTTACCCCGGCTGACCGAGCCGCTCATGACAGTCTTGCTTCCCATGGATTTCGACAAAATCTGCGCCGATTCGCTGTTGGGAGCAAAACCGCCGAACACAGTATTCTGACAGTTGTCTATAATGATGGCCGAACCCTCTCGGCCATAGTTTTTCTCCAGCTGTGCAAAGCTCTGTATGATGGCAACGATGGACACGCGTCGGGAGCGGGAAGCGGAAAACATCATCTCTGCCGACTCAATTTTAGGGATGGTACCGATCTCGTCGAGGAACATCATCACACGGTTGGGGAGCTTGCCTCCATGCTCGTCGGCAACCGACAGGATTTCACGGTAGAGCTGCTGGACGATCAGGCTGATGATGAAATACTTTGTGTTATCTTCCTCCGGCATTACAAGAAAGATGGCGCTTTTACTGGTGTAGAACCTTTCCGCATCGATTGCCGTGTCAAAGCACAGTATCTGCTCCAGCTCGGAATCCAGAAAGGCGTTTAAGTTACATCATGCTTCATTGTTCAGCTCCTTTCTCGGAAAAACAAAAAAGGCGCTGCCTTTTTTGTAAGACAGCGCCTTCTCGTTCTTTTATTTATTTGTATAGCTCACAGCAATCTGCTGTAACAAAAAAAGCGCCCTTCAGCTTCATAAGAAACCAAAGAGCACTATTTGTCCGTTCACTTTTCATTCATCCCATCACCGGGCCTCCGTAGCCGAGGCCCGGTAAATTATTTTTCATCTCCTGCTCAAGTTTTAAGGAATAGTTTTAGTGACTCCAAAAGCTGACGTAGATTTCGCTGTCAGGAATTTTTATGGGCCGCTGTTCAAAACCTTCGCCGTAGCCATCGCTGTTTTGTCCAGTCACAAAATCAAGAAGCTCAGCGATTTCCTCTCCTGAGAGGGACTTCTTCAGCCCGGCAGTCATTACTCCCCACAACTCACCGTCGACAATCTCAACGGACGGGTACAGGCTATACACCTTTTTATTGAGAGCTTCGTCGTGGATGTATTCTGCAAGACCTCGATCGTTTTCAAAGAAACGATTCTCCTTGGCAATGGCTACGAGGATAGCATCCTCATACGCTACTGCTTCCGCAGGGGAGATTTCCATCGGATTGTACTCCATCCCATATTCGCCTTGGGTGTAGGTGATGATCTTCAGAGGAAAAAAGATACGCATCCCCCCTGAACCCCTATTAGCAAAGTAGAAGTTACCAAGGAAAATGTCCGCATCCATTGGGTTTTCTAGCGAGTGAAAGCTATTTTTTACCTAGAGAGAAAATAGCTTTCACTAATTTCAATGAAGAAAAAGAATGACCAAATACAAAAAATGGCTGGATTCCTCCACTTGCGCTTTTGCTTACTTTAATATTCTCCTTTAATTACAAAAAACGAACCCCGAATTGTTCCAGCTAGTTTAGACTTCTGCCTAGCAAACTTAAACTTCTCTTCTAACTCCTTTGGTATCTCCATCCCCTCAGAAAGCTTAAAACCAACGGCCCGCTTCTTAGGGTCATCAACCGTATACATGACGTTGATCACAAGACCATCCTCATAAAAGACGTAGGCAAATTTGATATTTTCCACTTGAAAACGCGACGTTTCTAAAGGTTTGGCCGCAAACTCAATATCACGTTCTTCTTTCAAAATTCGGTTCACATAATCAAGGGTCTCCTGGCTTTCGCTAGCTGGTACGACCGTAAATTCATGCTTGTATTTGTTCATAAAGTAACGGGCTTCATTAGCACGTAAACCAGCAAGCGCTTCTACTACAGGTGAAGACTCTAAACCAACCGTAGACACATTTTTGAAATCAACGATATAGGACATTTCCATTCCTCCTTTTTTCTCATTATTTCCTAACAACAGGAATCCACATTTCCCCAAATACTAAGCCGTTCCGCTGCCCCATCTCAACCATTGCATTTGGCCCACCAACATAGGCAAAATTCTTTGCTTCTGGCAAGACTTGACCAAAGGCAAGGCCAGAAAGCTTATTATTCAATTCATCAGCCGTCTTCCCTTCCCCTTTAACAACTAGGTATTGCCCCTTAGGAAATTGGATAACTCTGGCTTCTTCTGGTGCCGATGCCTCTGTCATGACGCCAGCATAATGCATCATCTTGTTATTAATCGCTTCGTTCACGGCAAAAACGTAGTCATTTATGGCTAGGGCTTTTAAAGTGACAAGCCTTCCATCTTGGCTGACGGCCTGCCAAAAGTCTGACTTTTCCTTGTTTAAGCCAGCAAAGTCTGTGTAATCGCTCTTAAGCTCAGTTCCAAAACCTAAAACGGTAAAGCTGTCTTTTTCTTCCAGGGTATAATCTGCCATATTCAAAACCTTCCTCTTTTTTAAATTAATCAAATGACTTGTCTGCTTCACTTGATGGGTTTATAATAGCCTTAAATCACGTCAAAAAATGATACTGTTTAGGAGTCCCGATGAAAAAAGTTGAACGGATTAATATAATCATGCGGTATATCAACAACCGCGCCCACTTTACAATTTCTGAACTCATGCGAGAATTTAACATCTCTCGTTCGACAGCTATTAGAGATATCAGAGAAATTGAGGCCATGGGGGTGCCACTTGTCGCTGAAGTTGGAAGGGATGGGGGTTATTTTGTCATGCACAACTCTGTACTGCCCGTTGTTCGCTTTACCGATAATGAGCTCAAAGCTCTTTTTATTGCCTTTATGGCCACAAGAAATCAACAACTTCCCTATCTAAAGAGTCGTCAGTCTTTAGCTGAAAAATTACTAGGCCTCATCTCAGAAAACCAGCAAGATGACCTTGTTCTTTTAAATCAAATCTTGCTTTTTGAAGGGACCAACCCCAATAATCCTGACCTGCTTGATCTTTCGGACCTCCCCCATCCCATGTTGGAAAAACTCATCCAAATCCTTCTTTTGGATAGCTATTTACTGATTACAATCAAAGAAGAGATGGAAATAAAGTCTTATCCAATTTATCTCTTGCACCTTTATCATGAAAAAAGCCTTTGGCTGATTGAAGGCTTTGACTTAAAGGAGGAAAAGAAGAAGATTTTTCCTGTCGACCATCTCACCAATATCAAACCCTACCCGACGAAAAAAAGATTAAGTAAGAAAAAGATTTTAGAAAAACTAAGTAAGCAGGAAGAAGAAAATAACCTTATCCTTGAACTTGGTCCGAAAGCGATTGCCCAGTTTAAAAAATACCATCCTTTAAAAGTTTCAATTTCCTATACGAATCCTTACCAAGCCACAGCCATTGTAAAGACTTTTATCAATGTTAATAAGCCCGAAGAATTGACCGAAATAACAAATTGGCTGCTTTTCCTAGGTGGGGATATCAAGGTCAGGGAAGTGCCAGAAGAAGTCTTAGAAGGTTTACAAGAGAGATTATGTGTTATACTGCCATAACACTTACGCTATAGTATGTCAATAATTTTTGATTTTATTTCTGTAAAATAATAGTTATCATCCACTATATCTCCGATGTCATCTATAAAACGGGTAAAAAAACGGGCCGAGAAATGCACTTTTTCAGCCCGATTTTTGCTCTTTTTTTGCTCCTAAACCACTACATATAGTGGTTGACCCGCCTTATTTGCCCTTCAAACCACTATTCGTCATCAGAACTATACTCTCAACGTGCTGCGCGCAAGGAAACATATCCCAAATTAGCCTACAATAAAGTACACCAACGTGCCTCGGAACCATGATTCGGATAATTGAGGTTTAAGGCAGTACATTGGTCTATTCTTTATAATCGAATCAAAGCCTTTCGAAGGTTTCCTTTAGTAACAGTGCATCTTTTTCCACCATAGGACCTTCAGCTATTATACAACCTTTTACGTTAAAGTACCTTATAGCCTTCAGGCAATCCACATAATTAAAGTCACTTTGTAGCAACGGGAGATGGTTCAGCTCACCTTTTCCATTGTAATTTACTCCTCCCATATGAATATGTAAGTCTTCCAAAGCCGATTTCCCGAGTTCATCCGAGACATACTGAAGTATTACTGCAAACTCATTAAACCCTTTTAGTTTGCCGTTATATCTTGCGTGTATATGTGAAAAATCAATACACAATTTACAAGAGCTAATTTCTTTACACAAAGATACTAGTTCCTCAAGTGTGCCAAATTGTGTCCCCTTTCCAGTTGTCTCTAATCTATAATCTACCCTGATTAGGGGAAGGCGTAATAAATTATCCCTTATGGTATAATACGCATCTTCTTTGGAGTCTCCCAAGTAAAAGCCTGGATGAAAAACTAGACTCCTTCCTCCAACTTTGGACAGCTCTTCCAGAGCTTCTAAGATCCTTTCTCTGGATTGTTCCTGTTTATCCGACTCATTTGCATTTAAATTTATGTAATGCGAGGCATGTGCTGATAAGTAAAAATCATTTATTAACTTGGCTTTTAATATAAGGCCCTTATTGTTATCCGTAACATTAACGATGTTGAAATTAGGAAAAGAAGCTGGACTACCTGTTAAAGAGAGATTGTTGCAACTTTTTTATCGTTTAGCAGAACAATATGGACAAAAAACGCCAACTTCGACGTTGATAGATCTGAGAACGAATTAATTAAACCTAAAAACAATCGGAAATATAAATGCTACAATTGCTGTCCAAATGAAATAAACATAGAGATAATCTGTCTGCCATTTTATTAGCTTAGCGAAATCAAATTTCTTCTTGAAATACCCGATATATAACCAGGCAAGTCCGGCCAGGTTGCCCAGCAAAGCCAAATTCTCCCCCAGCGCGGCCAGCTTATTGGGGGTAATTCCAAAGGCGGACAAGCGGAAAAGTATAGCCGATAAAGCAACCCCGTCGATAACAAGTGCCGTCAGGATCAGGGCTAGATTCAAGTAATCAAACAGATTGGCTGGCTGGCGAATATCTCTCGCCGAAACGACGTACAATACCAACCCCAGTACTAAAGCCAGCATAAAATCGAATCCAATTAGGAACTCTCTTTCCATAAATGGACTATTACCGGTAATAATCATAACTATTAAGAAAGCAACCATAATTATTAGGAAGAGCGGACTGAAATATTTTGGCCAAAATGGGTGCAAAGTTCTCCACCACGCTTTTTTTGGCCTCTACTAAATAAACAGTAATCATGGCTGCCGCACACCCTCCATAAATCAGTAAATACTCTGCAAGAAATTTTTCGACGTCAATTTGGATGGCTTCGAAAATAACTAGCGTGAACAGGAATAACACCATTACACCTGCCATGACTAATACACCATAGATAAAGGCTTCACCTGTGAAGCGTATAAAATTCATTCTCCCTTTGCTGCCTTGCCACTCCCTGCCTATATAAGTTGCTCCGACGACCAACCACAAAAACAAAGGAAGATGAAAGATGGTAAGAACTTCTGTATGGTGAGGATCAAATGACGGATAAACATTGATAATCACCGCTGCTAGGATAAAAATCCCCAGTATCGTTGCCCATGTTTTTAACCCTGCTTTCCTCTTGATTAAGAAAAAAGCCGCTATAAAAGGTAAAATAAAGAAACTCAAGTTTTTAATGAAGAATATTTTAATTTCACCGTCTTGATCAAGTAATCCGAAACCAAAAAGTTCAGGAATTTTGAACAGTGTCCCGGCTAGCAACGCAAAAATCACCACCAGGGTAATATCGCGCCGATTCAGCTGCTTGGCCAGTGAATCTATCGGATCTACTAATAAATGTTTCCACAGGCTCTCAGTATTTACTTTGGCAAACTCATGGGAGATCGCATCGACATTTCCTAAACGTTTGACACTAATTAAAAAGGATTCATCTGGCGTGAGTCCGGCTGCAATTAAGTCTTCGATTTCGTCCCGCAAATGATTCTCCAATTCATGAATATCGGTATCGCTCAAATTACCATGGGCTCTTAAATGATCACTCCACGAATGAACCTCTGTCTCCAAATCAAACATCTTGATCCTCCTTACGAATTACTTTCTTCATTCCAGGTCCTGGCAAGAGCATTATGAACTATTTCCCACTGCTTTTTTTGCTGTTCCAACTCGGTTAACCCACTCTCTTTAATCCTGTAATATTTACGTTGCCGGCCTGCCTCTGATTTACTCAAGTAAGATTCAATTAACAGATGTTCTTCCAGACGATGTAATACCGGATACAACATACCTTCCGTCCAAATTAGTTGATTCTCAGACATCTCTTTCACGCGCTTGATAATCGCATAGCCATAACTGTCATTTTCCTTGAGAATGGCCAAAATGAGTGGGGTAGCAGAGGCGGCTACCAAGTCTTTAGATACATTCATTCAATTCCCCCACTATACCTAATACTTCTATGTATATTTCACATTATACCTAGAAGTATTAGGTGTGTCAATTGTCAGTATTTTACTAATTGTAGAGGAAAGTCTAACTATAAATATTTAAAAAAGGAGATGTAATTTTAAGAAAGATAAACGATCGAATCTATCATGGTATAATATCAGGTACGTAGGCGAATGTTATAACATTAAAGTATTGAAAAAAAACCTAGGAGAGTGTTAAATTTCTCCCCCCCCATTTCCTCCTCCCTCATCCACTCTTCAACTCAAAAACAAAATGCGTTGGTGTGAGAATTTCTGATCAGCGCCTTACACACCCGTTCATTCGGATCGTGTGCTTGTTCTTTTATAGTACCAATGCGAAGCTTCTTTTTCCTGAAAATCATCATCAAGAAGTTAAGTTTCTTTATAACGTCTAGTCAGTATCCCTAAAAATAGAAAGTAGCAAATGAATAACCCCAAGACCAATGAATTAACACTGGTCTTGAGGTTGTTTCTGTTCTTCAATATAAAACAAACGATCAATTGTCAATTTTTCGAGAAGTTTTCCAGTTCGTTGAAAGTAAATGTTGATTAAAGCACGATGGATTAAAAGACATAATTTGATATTTGGGATAAACTCACCCCGCTCTAACCTACTACAATATGATTTTTGCACTCCGATTTCTTGAGCTAACGCTCCTTAGGTGTAGTTCAAATGTTGCATCGATGCACCATTTGGCCTCTCTTCCCCAACGGGGGAAGAGAGTATAGACCCGTACTCCCGGAAGGTTTTCATCAGTCTGCTGGCTGTGCTTCGGGAGTAACTCACTGATTCAGTCAGCCATTTGAGCCACTCCCCATGGGGTACCAGCTCTTTGGCTTCCGTCAGTCGCCGTCCGATCTCAACGGCGTTGCTAAGCAGCATTTTGCCGCTTTCTTCCTTGATAAAGTTAATCTCGGACGCGATTTGCTCAGGCGTCCTGTTGGAAATTTCCGTCCTCATACCGGCTGCCATCCTTTTACGGAATGTCTTTTAGATACCGCTATAGGATATGCCGAGCCCCAGACAAGCGTGAGGGCTATAGCGCCAATAAAAAAATGCGGTTTGGACAAAGATGCTTCCCTACAGTAACCATAGTAAAAGCAAATCCATATTATATACAACCATGCCGAATCCATCGGCCTCTGGAT
>NZ_JUEE01000230.1:0-57320 GCF_000802135.1 Desulfosporosinus sp. BICA1-9 | reverse complement strand
CCAGAAGGCCTTGGAACCTTTACGCTTTTTGGATATCTTTTTCGAAAGCTGAGCTAAGACTTTATTTCTTAATTGATACAACGACCGAAGTTCTCGCGCGGTGAGAATAAGGTGTTCTTTTCCATCCGTTAGAGTCAACGCATGAATCTCCCCTGGATCAGCCCCGGCGATGCCGGAGTCTGTAACGGTGATTAACTTTGGTTTCTCGATGGCTAGGTGAAGCCAATATTGATTGTAAGCCCAAACGATTTCGGCCGAATGGATAGACGTAAAGGGAATATGTTTGGGTCGTTTAATCACCAAAGACTCTTCATTTCGGCCATTCGAAAAGACAATGCAATCGGTCTTTTCTAGGTGACGGAGAGCAATTTTCTTATAGTTAACCGAGAAAAATCGTTTATATCGCCAAGGATATTTCCAATCGAGGTTTCCCTGTACTCGTTGCTCCCGGGTCCGATCGCACGTTTCCTGATGGAGTTCTATCGTCGCTTGGATCGTCTGGGAATGAAGTTTATGCGTTTTCGCATTAAAGAGCTTCTTCATTTGGCTCTCGGAACTCCAGACTCGATATGAACTCCAAAGCCACCAGTGAATATCCAAGATGTCATTCCAGAGACGCGCCGACTCCTTCCGAAGGCGATCCACGAGATCGTGTTGCTCCAGCTTAAGCCTCAATGGGATCTTCGAGACGAGAACATCGTAATCATGCTTCATATCCTTTGATGGATCGCTTTTACGTTTGGCTTGCTTGATACCCACTCTCTATTCACCTCCCTTCAAGTTAGGGAATGATTTGATTAGATTATATCAGAGAGCCACGACAAAATTATGTAGAAGAACGCAATTCATCCCCCACTTAAACACTGCGGAGTTTTGAAGTCGGGGGTCTTCTTGCTGACTTTGATAAATCAACTTGGAATTCCTGGGAAGCTGGATGGTATGTACTTATGGTTGACAGGATAGTGCAAAATCAGTGGGATTTTTAAAACAAAAGAAGGCCCATTAACGATCTTATCAATCGGCAATGGGCCTTCTACTTCTTCGTTAACGTTTCAAACTTACTCCCTAGTAACACTGATACTAGCATTTTGGGGCAAAGCCAACCCTGCAGCCACTTCTATGGTTTTTATAATCCCGGAAACACCCGGGCAACTGGGATGTGGGCTATATTTGGCAAAAACTTCATACACTTTCCCCATATGAAGTTTTTTAAAAATCTCTTGGAAAGCATCGACTTCGACTAATTCTTGAGCAATCTTTTGGTAATTCGGACAGTCACTAGTAATCTCCAATTTTACTTTATGCCCGTCCTCGCTTAGCGCTTTTACATTAATTGTAAAACCACATGCCCCCGCTTTAATAACTCCTGTTGCCATCATATTCACCTCGAACTTTAAATTTAGATTCTGAATCAAAGGGAGCAATCGCAATTTGACCATTAAAGAAATAATTAATTAAATCAATTATTTCTTTAATTTACTTTCTGGGCGCTTGATACCTAAGATAGGTGCTGAATGGTCTTTTCCTAAGAAGAAATTAGACCATGAGGACGTCTGATAGAAATCCCAGTTAGCGGGTGGCACCGGAGGAACATCTAAAGATGCTTCTTCACCATATTTCTTGAGTCTGGCATAAGCTCTGACCCAGACACATTTCTTCTCTTTTGGATAAACCTCACACCAACCGTCCAGGCTCCCGCCACAAGCCCCATTACGCTGATTTTTTGGACATTGGGACATAGGGCAAAGATAGGCTAAATCCAACATAGCACAATCGCCGCAATCCTTGCAATCAAGCATGACGACTTTGGCAAGATGCTCAACAGCATGCAGCCTCTTTTCAGTTTTCTTCTTACCCTCTGCTGCACGGTACATACTGCGCATCATGGGGAACAACTTCTTATCAGGTGTGAACATGAGACCATGCATTCCACGCATCAACGAATACATCGCTCCAGCTGGGGCATCTAAGGGGAGATTGGCTCGATTTGTAGGTCGATCTGTGTTCAAACCAGTTTTCTCATCTTTTTCAAAGTAGTAGAATCCATTCGTTTGAGGATAATCAAACTCTTTGACAAGATCTTGCCAATTCGGGTAAAGTTCTTCCCCTTTGTCAAGAATGTATTCTAATTGTTCGTATTTAAGGTTATGCCCGCCAATATGAACTCCGGCACAGCCTATGCCTTTCAAGATCGCGTACAATTTGGCGGCCCTCAACATCCGTTGACCTACCCCTTTATCCGCGGCGCCCTTTTCCTCATTGAGTTCTGCCAAAAGTTTGTCTGTGACGACACAACCAGGCAACTTGTTTTGATTCATGACATTAGCTGCTCCATAAGGCAGCACGTAAATATTTCCCACAACCGGAATATCTAACTTATTAACCTTCAGGAATTGGATGACTTCATGACATTTCCGAGCATCATACCCTAGTTGAGTGACGACAAATTGAGCGCCGCCTTCGATTTTCTTTTTCAGCTTGTAGTATTGAACCATCAGTTCAGCCTCTGTAGACTTGAACGGGGAAACAGCCGCTCCGGCAAAAAAGTCACTGGGTGCGTGATAAGTTGGTCCCTTCATTCCTTGAACTTCTAAGCCCTTATTCATTTCAGCGATCAGTTGTAAGGTATTAGAGGGATCGAGATCAAAGACTGGTTTAGGGCGTCCTTTAAATCCAGAATAGGTGTAGTCTCCTGTCATCACTAAGAGATTGCGAACTTTTGCACGATCTAAAGCGTATAACTGACTTTCCATCTGATTACGATTCTTATCTTTACAAGTGAAATGTACCAAGGGTTCAATCCCCATTTTGAGAATCTCCATGCCCAAATAATCAGCTAGGATTGCCGGATTACCACCAGGGTTATCTGTAATGGTGAGTGCATGGACTCTACCACCTTTAGCAGCTTGTTCTGCCGATGCGATAGCACTCTCTTGGGCCTTTTCATTGGCACCTCTTCCGGGTACAAGTTCCCAAGTTACAGAAAGTGTGTTTTTGTCAAGTATCGACTCTTTAAACTTATTTAACATTTAACAGACCTCTCCCTTTTCTCCAATATCGATCTTGTTTTCTTATTTCATTATAACCCTTCTTGGACTATAATTTAAGATGTTTTCCGGCAATTTTAAAAGATTCAATCAACTTAGGCGCTCTAAATACATGCTATTCATGAAGTAACTGGAAAATGTGGAATTTCCGCCCAGTTCCACATGGCGAATTTTAAGATATAACTCCTTGGCCTTCGTTAATTCTTGGTAATTCAGAAGAGCTCGTATAGCTCCTACATGCGCCGCATTACCAACCGATTTAATCTTATCTGGGGATATATCTGGAACAAGACCAATATTTAAAATGTTATTTGCTTTAAGATAGGTTGCAAAGGTCCCTGATAAAATAACTGAATCAAGCTCAGGTACTGTAATATCAGCCATTTCAACTAAGGTTTTAATTCCTGCGCAGACAGCTCCTTTGGCTAACTGCATTTCGCTAATGTCTTTTTGACTTAAGGTCACATCTATTCCTTGATCCGTACCATAAGCCAAGACAAATTCACGCCCTTTTTCACCTTTGCGAATCCGATTGGCTAGTTCTAGGGAAAGCCCTTCTCCCTTTTCAGGATCATAAAGTTTCCCTTGTTTGTTGACAACACCAGACTTTCTCATCTCATCGATCCCCTCAATGAGACCTGAGCCGCAAATGCCGACTGGTTTATGTCTGCCGATCACTTCAAAGGTTACTCCATCGTCCGTGATCGTAACTCCTTCAATGGCTCCCTGTTTTGCTCTCATTCCATGGGCAATGCCAGCACCTTCGAAAGCTGGTCCTGCCGCCGTAGAGCAGGCAATCATCGTGTTCTCGGTTTTTAAGAACAGTTCGCAATTCGTACCTAAGTCAATGAGTAAATGATTCCCTTCTCCCAAAACTTCAGGCGCTCCTACAATAGCCCCCATGGTATCTCCCCCAACAAAGCTTCCGATGTTTGGGAAGAGATGAACCTTAGCTTGAGCATTGATTTCCAGTCCTAATTCCCTCGCCGTGAACGTCAAGGGTCGATTACAGACTGAAACAAAGGGAGAAACTGCAAGATGAGAAACATCCAAACCTAGAAGAAGATGTTGCATCGTCGTGTTACCCACGATCGTCATTTTATAGATCTCGCTTTGTTGGATATCCGTCTTAGAAGCGAGTTCTTCAAGTAAGTGATTAATCGTTCTCCTCACAGCACTGCGTAAAGTCAAGGCATTCTCTCGACTTTCCGTAGCAAAGGAAATACGAGAGATTACATCCGCACCATAAGCTGTCTGTTGATTTTCCGTAGATACAACTTTCAGGACATCTCCTTGTAATAGATCGACTAGGGCGACTGCTACGCTGGTGGTTCCAATATCAATGGCTACACCATAAAGTCGTTTTGTCGTATCTCCCGCTTCGATATCCATAATCTCATCGTCAGAAGCTGTAATCGTTAAGGCGTACTTATCTGCCCGTAAAACGTCCGGAACCTTACCTAGGACATACAAGCTGGCCTTAGTATAACTCTTACCTGTGATCGTGCTTAGGGTATCTACGATACGATCCCAGTCCCCTCGTTCATCAGCAAGGGTTGGCTTGCTGGCCTGAATATATACCTTTTCCACCTTGGCATCTAAGGCAGTCGCCTTCATTCCGAGGAGAGCCCCTTCTTTTCGATCCTGGCTCTCGACAAAGTCCAGTTCAATAACCATACCCTCAGCAGGTACAACGGTACAGGCAAGCCTTATACCTGTCTTTAATTCAATGTCATTGAGATGCGCTAAATCTCGCTCACTTGGCGAAGAGACATGCCCAGTCATTCGAACTTTACATTTACCACAGGTTCCTTTGCCATTACAAACATTTTGCACGGGAAGACGATTACGGATGAGGGCTTCCATTAAGGTTTCATTTTCCTCTGTTGTTATGACTTGATTGGGGTAAATTGTTATCTCCATGACGACCTCCTATTAGCATATCGACTATCTGTCTTCCCCCAAGGCAAACAGTTCACCTGTCCCCTTGTTCTCCCACAGATACTTTCTCCTATAATTAATATTCGCCTCGTTTCATGGTTATCCTTCAAGATAACTCAGACTTATCTGTCATTATTCTACCTTTTCTAAGAAATTCGCCAGTTCTTTAGGAGTATTAAAGAGATGATCTGGAGAACCTTCCTGGAGTTTAGCGGGTGAATGCCATCCCCACGTGACTGCAATGGTCTGGGTTCCAGCATGTTTACCTTCGATCATATCTCCTTTAGTATCCCCCACATAATAGGCGGGGATTCTGGGATGTAAGGACATTGTGTTTTGAATCTTTTTAATTTTACTCTTTTCCTTTTCTGCCCCAATGACATCGATAAAACAAGTAATTCCGTTTTGGCTTAATATCTTTATCGTAGCACTGGACAGATTTGAGGTTATGACATAAACTAAGTGTTTTTCAGAAATACGTTGTAATGCTTCTCCTATGTCAGCAAAGAGTTCAAGATCTGCCAATTGTTCACCTTGTAAAATTTCATATCGCTTTAAAATAGTGTCAATCGTTGATTCATCCATACCGCGCTGCATCATAGTTTCGTAGACATTCCCTTCAAAAAGCCCGATCACATCATGCGGCTCTTGGATCCCTGTGAACCCATTCTCCAGACAGGCTTGTGAAAAGCGAGCTATAAAAACCTCAAGGGAATCAACGATAACTCCATCATAATCAAACATTACAAGCGCCACGTTCTACCTCCTAGCTTGCCAGTAGAATTCCTACTATTCTTAAGCGTACTGACTTGTCCATCAAGCATAGTACCCCTATTAAAGATGATCCCCTCCTCAAGCGAGAGAAGGGGATCATTCACTGATTTGCAGTTTAAGATTAGCCTAAGAAATCGAATTGTTTATTGCGGAAGGCCTTAAGATATTTGACACAATAGTCATCTCGTCCAGCCAGAGCCTCGGCAGTCACCAAGCTCGCCATCATCATCTTATCCAGCGGGTTGATGATGAGTCCATCCAACCCTTTGCCGATGGCCATAATAGCAAAGGCATGGTTCATGAATTTTCGAACTGGCAAGCCATAAGACACATTGGAAAGTCCGCAAATCGTATGGACCCCTTTAAAGCGAGTCATGATGGCTTCCACAGAGTTAATGAACTCAACTGCAAAGGTACTGTTGGTAGAAACAGGCTGAACCAACGGGTCAACATAAATATTATTAAGCGGAACATTATTTTTGACTAAGCCGTCAATCAGTTTTTCGGCAATTCTAAGCCGAGCATCCATTGTTTCGGGCATCCCTTCGTCACTCATGCAAAGGGCCACAACTTTTAAGTCAGTTCCGGCAACGACAGGAATTAAGGCATTATAACGTTCTTTTTCCAAAGATATAGAGTTAATCATCGCGATGCCTTTGTGCACAGACAGAGCCGCCTCGATGGCCTTGGGATCTGGACTATCAATGCAGCAAGGGGCGTCAACTGCTTCTTGAACTGTTTTCACTAGCCATTGCAGGTATTCAGGTTCTTTGCCCACAAAGATACCGGCATTCACATCGATAAAGTCCGCTCCTGCTTCATATTCGTCCTTAGCCACCTGTTGGATATATGCAGCATCCTGTGCTTTGATGGCTTCCCCAACAGCCTTGCGGCTTGCATTAATTAATTCTCCAACTACTAACATTGACTTTTCCTCCTCATATTTCAGTTCAACTTAATCCTCTTAGTGAATACTGCAAATTCTATGCCAACAATTATACTGGCAACAATCCCTCTTAATGACCTGACTCAAGCAAAATATTATCCCAAAAGGTCACTAATTAAATGGATCGGTATAAATATTCACTAACTTGTTACATGTCTCCTAAGTCAGCATCGACTTAAGTCTATCTGACTTAGATCCACTTAAGTCATTCACCCATTGAAAGGTCGTCATTCAAACTCAGATAACGGTAATGACTTAGTCAAGAATAAACTATAGTATAAGCTGAGATAAAATTCAAATCTTTAAAAAATGTTTTTATTTAGCAGTAAGTCGGCGAGCCGTCTCCACTGCTCCGGGAGCGTCAGTGCTCCAACCATCTGCCCCAATTTTGTTAGCAAAATCTTCTGAAACAGGTGCGCCGCCGACCATCGTCTTAAGGCTTAAACCCTGTTCGCGGATTGCTTTAACCGTGACTTCCATAAACGGCATCGTGGTGGTTAAGAGTGCGGACATGCAGATCACATCGGCATTTTTCTCCTTAGCCGTGGCCAGGAATTTTTCTGTATCTACGTCTACACCGAGGTCATAGACTTCAAAGCCGGCACCTTCCATCATCATGGAAACCAGGTTTTTGCCAATGTCATGTAAGTCACCTTTGACAGTTCCGATAATAATGGTTCCCTTTTTCTCGTTTTCCCCTTGAGACAACAATGGCTTAAGTACTTCAAGTCCGGCTTTCATAGCTTTAGCCGCCATGAGCATTTCCGGCACAAAGAATTCTCCTTCAGAGTAGCGTTGGCCAACTTCATCCATGGCTGCGATCAGACCATCACTAAGAATTTCAGAAACGTCAGTCCCACTAGCTACCTCTGCATTAACGAGAGTCACCACTTTGTCGATATCAAATTCAACCACTGCAGCAAAAATGTCTTGTACGCTCATTATTCTCTCCCTTTCCTATCGGCCGCTCTTGGCCGTCACGTTAAATTTCATGATTATGAATTAGTGATAAACTATTTACAATTAAATTATAGGCTCCATTTAGCGTCTCCCGCGACTAGTCCCTTAAAATGGTCACGAACTTTAGCATCCATTTCGTCGGTGAAGCGCGACTTATTAGGTTTGCTCAGAATTTTATTAGCTTCTTTCATCGCTCGGCTATGGGCATCCGGCTTACCTTGATCTTCCCAACGACGACGCATTTCTCTCGTCGCAACTTTAGGGAGAACTGCGATAGTACGCATATTCTTCATAGTATGGTCGGTGTCCATATAACTACCACCAGGTCCAATTTTAGCAATTAGATCTAAGCAGAGGTTCTCTTCGCTGTATTCATAGCCCTTTTTCATTCGTTTGAGCATTAAGGCGATTTCATTATCGATAACCGCTTTAGCAAAGTCAAAGGCCATCAGACTTCCTAAGAGACCACCCATATTGAAGAGGTCTGCCCCTGCCAGCAAGGCACCTGTGGTATTCATACCCGTCTCATAGCCGGATTGAGCATCATTTGAATGAGCATTCGTCAAGCCAATGTATCCACCGGAAGGAACATTGTAAAATCTTGCCATCTCTGTATGAGCCATTTGCATCATTCCGGTCTCGATAGCACCAGGTGCATAAGCCCCTGTCCGCATATCAGCAACCGTTGACAATACCGCATAAATCATAGGGGCACCCGGACGAATCATTTGGATTAGAGTTGCCAATCCCAAGAACTCAGCATTACCAAGCGTTAATGTTCCCATCAAGCTAAGTGGTGAGGTCATCCCTGCATTAGGCACAATCGTTCCATAGACTGGTAAACCTTGTTCAATCAGGTAGATAACTGCTTCCGTCGACTCCACATCAAAGGTCAAGGGAGAAACAACTGGGCAGTAGTGGTGGTTGATGAAGGGACGCTTACGATATTCTTCTTCGCTTCCTGCGATCAGGGCGCCTAACTCTAAGACTGTTTTGAGGTCCTCCATGTTGGGAGTATTACTACGGACAGGTTTTTTGCAGTTTTTCAAAGCAGGGTAAAAACGAGATATACTGAACTGCCCTTCTGGGGCATCATCAGCTAAGGTAGAAATTGAAAAAACATCAAAGCCTGGCAGTTCATTAATCAAATAAGCAATATTGGCAATATCGTCAGATGTTGCTCGACGTTCTTCGCCTGTTTTAGGATCGATAATATTAGGTGCTGAACTTCCTGTTACGACGATCGGTCGGTCTCCGGGCATTGTGACATCGAATTTAGGATCTTGGGCCGTAAAAGTATAAGTAGGAACAAACGACTTTCTAGCGTTCTCGACTACTTCTCTTGGAAACTTGACCATCATTGTCTCCATGTCAACTTGGCAGCCATTCTTAGCAAAAATTGCAAGTGCTTTCTCATTGCGAACCAGCATCCCAACGTTTTCAAGAATTTCCAATGAGGCTTCGTGAACGCGTTCTACTTCTACCTGACTAAATAATTTTGTAAATTCCACAATACTGTCCCCTTTCCATACTATCAATTTTTCTTTTACATCTCATTTATCGAGTGTAAGGTCTCCCGTTTCTATATGCGGGAGAAAAATTGGCACAATTCAATTTAGTGGTAGGGCAAAGACCCTTACTATATTACCGAGTGAATTCACTCTAATATGATTTAAACCATTATAAGGAGTTAGCAACGTCTGCAATCTCTGCTTTATGGTTTTCAATCCAATTCATCAAACGAACATTATGCTGTAAATAAGCAATGTACTCATACTCGTTCAAATTCGTTCCGGCATAGTAGGCTAATACATCCCAGTTAATCAAATAGATATTGGCAGCGGCAATCATCGTTGGCAGATACTCTAACTCCACTGCATTGAGCGGTTCAAGTCCTTTCAATTTAACCAATCTTTGTTGATATGCTTTTAGAAAGATTGCACATTTATCGAGAAGTAATACACCATCCTCGTCATCTTTCCAGGAGCAACAACAATAGGCTAGAGCAAGCGAAACATCAAAGAGCCGATGATCAATTTTAGACCAATCAAAATCAAAGATTCCCACAACCTTGTTATCCTCGTATTTTAAGTTGCCGGCATGAAAGTCATTGTGACAAGGTGTGTATGGCATTTTTTCTAGTATTTCATTGGGGATTCGCGAACTCTCAATAACCTCTAATATTGAGTCAAGCTTACTTTTATAATAGGTGTGAAACTTTGTGTCAATATCGGTCTGTGCTAAAGTCTTATATTTTTCCGGTAGAGCCAAGAGTAAATCCATGATCTTAGGTTCTACCCGCTCTAAACCATGTGAATTAAAATCTCTGGCAGCGTTATGGAACGTTGCGAGAACTTCTCCAGCGCTGGCACATTCTTCATCATTTAAATTAGGAGTATCCCAGGTGTATAAGTCCTCTCCTTTCAGAAATTCATACACCGCAAAATAGATATCCTTCTTCTTTTCTTTCGCTCCCTCGACTTTCTTGACAAATGTTGAACCATCTTTAGTACGAATTAATCCTGCCGCAATATCTAAGCCATGAGCTTTTGAGTATTCAATCATTAAATGTTCAAATGTTATTTCTGACTCTGTAATTCCGTATTTATATTTCCTCACAAAATATTCGTTCTTCTGTCCGTCTTTTTCAGTATAAATGCCAAAACTACGATTAACATATCCACCAAAAATTTCGTAAACAGCAGTAACACTCCCAAGATTATAAGGTTGAAGAGCATCAACGATTTGATTTCGGAGCAGGACTGATTCCATAGACTCAAAGAAATGAGCAGCAGCTTTTTTTAGTTCTTGACTTTGGGTAAACATGGAAAACGTTTGATCCACACTAGGTTCTTTAAGAAGTCTCATCTTTTTTGTGTCCACAGGCACCCTCCTCAAAATTATTACTCTCTAAATCGCAACCCTTCTCTATTTAAATATTATTTACTCTTTAATGCGCGATTAGTTTGACTATTGTTATAATAATAGCATCTAATGAAAACTTTTTTATAACACATTCCTGCTCGTTTTGACGCATTACAACCAATTGAATATTCGTACTATTTAGTACATATTGCTATTCTTTGTTGATATTAGCCAAAGAAGACTCTACCCTCACCTAAGCAAACTACAAAACACCCACTTGCAAGAAGTGGGTGTCTTAATTGCGGCTAGAAATTTAGCGACTTTTTCTACTAATGATCTTAGCTAGATTTTCTTCTAAGAAGACTCGAACTTCAAAAGCATCTTCAAAATAATAATCAGCCCCGATTGTCTTAGCATAACCTGAGTCGACAGGTGCACCTCCCACAATGATGACCAAGTTTTTACGAATCCCCATTAGCTCTAATTCGTCAATCACTTCTTTCATCACCGTCATCGTGGTTGTAAGCAAGGCAGACATCATAAGAATATGGGGTTTTTCTTTGCGAACGACACTGGCAAACTTTTTGGGCGTTACATCCACTCCCAAATTAATAATCTCTGCTCCGGTGCTGATGACTAACATCTTCACTAAGCTTAAACCAATATCATGAAGATCCCCAGCTACCGTTCCCATGACAATTTTAGCGGCAATTTTTTTATCAGAATCCTTTAGCAAGGGTTCTACAAGGCTTAACCCGGCATGCATTGCCCGAGATGCCATGAGAACCTCGGGGACCATCACCCTTTGCTCACGAAACTTCTCAGCTACACGATCCATTCCTGCGATTAAACCCTTTTCCAGAACAGACTCTGCCGAAAAACCCTGAGCTAACGCTTGTTTCGTTAGGGCCATGGTATTTTCTGCTTCTCCAGAAATAATGGATTTAATGATAGCTAGAAAAACCATTCATACTCACCCTCTAATACAAACTGTTTTTGTAGATCAGGGGTGTAACCCCGATATACTTACGGAAGACTTTAGAAAAATAACTTTGGTTTTGAAAGCCAACCGCTTTCGAAACTTGAGCAACACTAAATTCAGGTTTTTTCATCATTTCAACCGCTTGCTCCACTCTCACTCTGGTTAAGTAATCATTAATCGTACAATCGAGTTCTTCTCGAAACAAGCGAGAGAGATGCGAAGTACTTACAAAGAGATGCTCAGCCACATCCGCAACAGTAAGGGGCAAAGCGTAATGTTCCATGATGAAATCCCGAGCATTTTTAACAATGGCCAGGTGTTTTTTATCTGCTAAGGTAAAAATCCCTTCTAAGAAGGTTTCAACAATATGCTGAATCTTGTAAAAAAACTTTTCTACTCTCTCAATACCTTCGATTTCCTTGTTAAATTCTTTTAGATGCATCATAATACGTTCCGCGTTAGCTCCACCTTCGACGGCCGCCCTAGATGTTAAGGTTGCCAATTCCAAGATACGCACTTTGACCGTTTCCAGATCCCCTACAGTTTTGGTATAGAGGTCTGTTAAAAGACTTTGAAGCGTTTGGTTTGCTCTCGTTCGATCCCCAAGGCGTATATAGCGCAAAAATTTACGTTCTTTCTTTAGATAAGTGTCATAATCACTAATATCCGGTAAATTCTTCCGCTTTCTCTCCTCGATTTCCCGGCGTATCTGCTGTTGTTGCAAACGGGTGGCATCAATTTCTGCTAAGCTATTAATATTTCGTTTCACGATATGATTGACTACGACGAAAAGCATATCTGCAGCCGCTTGGGAACGAGCCGGAGAGACAACCTCAAGCTTACAGGCTTTGGACTTTAATTCCTCGAAGTTCTTGATCCCAACATTCAGCTTCTTCAGTTCTTGAAAGAAGAAGTGATCAGGTTCCCACATTAAAACTTGTCCACAGATAATGCTTCCCCTGGAAACCCCTTGAATCGTGATTGGAACGGCCCAAATCACCAATCCTGCATGACAACGAAAAAAATAGGGTTCCTCCCATTTTGCAGCTTCCAAGCTGGCTCGTTTATAGGAATCTTGACATTTTTTTTCTCCTTCAGGTTGGCAGCGAATATAACGACAAAAATCGCTGCGTTCTAATTCTCCAAGTACAGAAAAGGTTGCTCCCTCGTTATTAATCGCCTCGATATGCAAACCAGTAGCGTTGTGAAAACTACCTAGGATTTCTTCAAGATAGTTAGGGTCCAGTAGGTTAGCCTCAAATGTTTTGCGCATCGAACCCATCCTTACCTAAAGGGGTCAGTAATTCCCCTCAAGTTCATTGTTCATTATCTCTTCTATTCGTCAGAACTATTGCAAATCCTGCCCTAAACTGCACGATTTTAAAAGCGACTGAACATTGTTAAACTTCAGTCGCTTAGGAAATGTCACTTTAATATTATGTCAAATTTACGTCTAGTGAACTCGTTCAGTTAACGTCAAACCGAACATCGAGACTTCAAACTAAGATAGTCTCCAATAAAGGTTTGAAACTTGGCTCAACGATTGAAGACTAAGGTTTTCAAGACCACTGGAACAACTCTGCCACCCATAAGGGGTTTCCCAATATCAATATAATCACAATTCTCCACTTCCAGCTGATCAATGCAAACCAATTCTAAGTGGCGATTGGCTAAAGCATTAATACACTGTCCTAAGACTTTCCCACAGTCCGCTTCGATAACCAGAATAAGGGGTTTATCTGTACACAAGTAGTCTTCCAGCCCCCATAGCAGCCCTTGTGCCAAACCATTGATATCTGCAAAGGACATTGTGCGGGGACCTTTCATGGCTAGGGCTATGACTCCCTCTGAGTGATCCACTTGAAGGCGGAGAATCTCGTTTTTAACGACTTCAGCTATGCTTATTGGTGTATCGGGAATCCCGGCTGTGAAGGGAGAAATAACCATGACATTGCGCAATGGCAAGGTATTTTCCTGAAGATGGATGGTACTGCCACTTAAATTGACCGACTGAGTTCCAGTCCCAATGACGGTTGCTCGAACTGTTTCATTCGGCTTTTCTAAGACAAACCCAGCTGTTTCTAAGCTTACTTTAAGCTCCCAGCCTAAAAGCGGACCGAAATCTCCAAAAGCAGTCACTTCTGCCATAGTTGCAGGCCCATTTGAAGCATAGACATAGTCTGCTACCCCGCCAGAAATCATCACTTTTCGAATCGGATGTTCTAACTGCAAAGGAGGGGTCATCAGAAGTTCCTTGGTTAACCCAGCGTGTATAGAGGTCTTGAGCACCTCCACAACACACTCAGCCATTGCTTTAACCAAGGGGCGAAATTGAGCAAGGGTCACTCTCTCTCCTACTTGAAGCCTTTGTCCAGTGGCTTGTAAGGCAATTCTTGCCGGCTCAGAAATGTAAGTGATCCGGTCCCCTTGTCGTTCAAACTCGATTAAGTGTCCGCCGACGTTTAGGCATGAAGAATCGACTGCCTTGCCCTCCCGAAACGTAGCATAGTTGGAGGTTCCACCACCCACGTCGATATTGACGACGACTTGGTGTCTTTGGGCAGAGAATAACGCAGCACCCGATCCTTTGCCTGCAAAAATAGCCTCCAAATTGGCACCGGCAGTGGCCACTACAAAGTCTCCAGCAAACCCAGCTAAAGCATCAATAATTGCTTTAGCATTTTCCTTTTTTGCCGTCTCTCCAGTGATAATCACAGCTCCAGTGTCAATCATTTCTGGCGTTAGCCCAGCAGCCTGATATTCGCTTTCCACAATCTTGGAAACTGCAACCGCATTAATCAAGTCGCGGTCTAAAAGCGGCGTAAAATAGATCTGGCTGCGGTGGATCACTTCCTTATCCGTGATTTCCACACGAGGAACTAAGGTTCCGGAAGCCGTATTCTCAATGGTCAAGCGGCTGATCACCAGTTGTGTAGTCGTGGTTCCAATATCAATGCCCACACTCGTGATCTGTTGATTAGTCGATTCGGGCATTTTTCACCACCCCTATCTACCTCCGTGGCTCCCACTTCTATAAGTGGGAGTTCCATGCTCTGCTTCGGTGGGGGTAGACTCCCCCACCGAAGTCTCGATGTCCAGCTTTAGCTGGTCGAGTTCACTTTTGCTGGTTCAGCTTAACACCACTAGCTTTGGCAGCCAGAATTTGTTTAATGACATCCGTGAGGTGTGCCCCTGCTTCAGCAGGTGGGATTCCGCCCTTGTGAATATTGGAGATAACCGTACGGTCCGCTTCAACCGTGTTTTGATCGGGTCGGTAAATCATGTAGGCACTAAGGCTCTCCGCCGTTCCTAGTCCTGGACGCTCTCCAATCAAGGAAATGATCACATCTGAATTGACGATAGATGCTACATGGTCTTGAACCCATACCCTGCCATTCTTCACGAAGAACGGGGCTCCGACTTTGATTCCTGCAGCTTTCAATCCTTGCATTAAGGCAGGCAGTAAGTCGGGGATGTTGGCTTCAATCGCACTTGAACTCAGTCCGTCGACGATTAGAATCTGGACCTGGACATTCTTTTCACACTTCTCCGAAATCATTTTCACTGCTTCTGAGGATAAACGACGCCCCAGGTCTGGTCTTTGCAGAAACTCGTCCTTACTAGTAGCAGCACTTTGAACTGACATTAAGTTCATCCGTTGGAGAAATTGCTCAGAAACATCGAGGAATACGGCATCTTGGGCTACGGCATGATCCGCCAAAAACCTTAATAAGGCCATGGTCTTGGGTCGTGCTCCGGCTCTGCCAATTCCAATCCGGGCTGGGGTTGATTTCATCATAGCCTTTACCGCATCCGCATTGAACGGGTTGGAAATCTGCATTTCATCTAGGGGAGGGAACGTCACCATCTCCTCTGATTCTCTGCTAGGGAGTAGGGACGGATCCATCATCGCTGCCGACATCACGTGGTCTTTCCCCTTCTGTGAAAGCAGCCCTTTCTTAGCCAGTTCTTCCATAACACTTTGGATAATGACTTTTTCTAATTCGTTATTCGCAACTGCCACCTCGATTCGCCTCCCTATTTATCAAATATCGATGGGTCTCCGGCTCTCTCAGTCAGTTTGCCGTTTTCTAAAATCCCCATCTTCTCTAACCATTGCTCAAATTCAGGAAGCGGTCGCAAACCCAAAATTTCCCGGGTACTTGCATCATCATGGTAACTAGTATCCTGATAGCTCAACATGACATCATCACCGCCAGGAACTCCCATGAAGAAGTTCGAACCAGCCATGGCGCAAAGCAGGGTTCCCATTTCCTGATCATTCTGATCTGCTTTCATATGGTTGGTATAACAAGGTGCGATTCCCATCGGCAAACCATGCAGCTTACCCATAAATAGATCTTCCAAGTCTGCCCGGATCACTTCTCGACCTGAATAGATCGTCTCTGGTCCAATAAATCCAGAAACGTTGTTGGTCATAAATGGCCGATAACCACGTGCATACCCATAGGTTCTTGCTTCCAAGGTCATCATATCAACACCAAGATGGGCATCTAGAGAGACCTCGGAGCCTTGGCCAGTTTCAAAGTACATAAGATTAGGACCTGTCGCCGTTCCTTGGCGCTGTGCTAAAGCAAAAGCCTCATCCAGAATGGTCGCGCTTACACCAAAGGCATCATTCGCTTTTTGCGTTCCAGCGATACTTTGGAAAACCAAGTCAACAGGAGCCCCTTTTTCAATCGCTTTCATTTGGGTTGTCACATGAGCCAACACACAGTTTTGAGTTGGAATTGCCCATTTCACCATGAAATTTTTGACCGTATCTAAAAGTCGAGTAACCGTCTCTACATTGTCTTCCACAGGATTAATTCCAATTACGGCATCTCCCGAACCATACGATAACCCTTCTTTAAGGGATGCCAGCATTCCTTCGACATTGTCTGTGGGGTGATTGGGTTGACAACGAAAAGCAAGTGTTCCAGGTACACCGAGTGTGGTATTACAGTGTGACTGAATGCGCATCTTCTTCGAGCCAAAGACTAGGTCCATGGTGGACATTAACTTAGCTACTGCAGCAATCATTTCGCTCGTCAGCCCTCGACTGATATGAGCCAAGTCCTCTCCCGTTGTTTTATGGTCTAAGATATACTCACGCAAGTAGCCGACCGTCCAGCTTTTGATCTCTTGATAGATTCTCAAGTTAAGTCCGTCATAGATTGCTCGAGTGACTTCATCCTCTTCATAAGGAATGACAGGGTTATTATAAATATCCTCAAGGGTAAGATTACTCAAGACTAATTTTGCTGCCACTCGCTCAGAAGCAGATTTTGCGGCAATTCCGACCAATTCATCACCAGACTTCTCTTCATTGGCCTTAGACATAACTTCCTTGAGACTTTGGAATGCAAAAATTTTATTATAAACTTTTGCTTTTAAAATCATGGATCGATCCCCCAATCTGACTTAATGTCCTTAATCGCAAAAATCTGCCCAGTTCGCAGGGTAGGTAGCATAGAATACTTTACAAAACGTGGGAGAGGAAAAAACCACTTGGCTTCCCTTAGGAATATAGACCACATCTCCTGGTTTAGCGCGAAAGACTTGCCCCTCAACTTCTAAGACAAACTCGCCCTCTATAACATAATCGACTTCATCATAATTTAAAAACCAAGGCAATCTGGAATGATCAAAGGTCATAAAACCCGAGGCGAGGTTGCCCACCCGTGAGTCAATCACATCAACGAGTCCCACCTTTTGCCCTGGAGGAGCTTCCAGAAAAGGCTGGATGACTACGGTTTCCCCTTTGACATGAGTGGCTTTGGGATTCTCACAGGCTGGTTTGAGCACCTCACCCAGAATCTTCTGCACCGCTCTTTTCAGGTCTTCACTCTGGCTTCCTGCATCTGTTGAGTTTCCAGAGGAAATGCTGACTTCTTTAACACTAGACGGTTGATTCACCTGTTGTCCGACTGATTGACCAATAACACTGCGACTAACAATTTCCTGTCTCCCTTTGCTAATCGTGATCCCTAATTCTTTAGCAAGATCTTTGGCGGAGGGAGTTAGAACACTATCTTCTTCTAAAACTACATTTTTATCCAGCTTAGCCAAATCTCGTAATACGGCCGCCGAAATAAATCGTCCCATAACACACCTCCTTTTCGATGTTCGAAGTTCGAGGTTCGATGCTCGATTTTTAAGTTTTCGTTACTAGTTTTCTCTGGCTCAAACTTAGCGCTTCGCACCTCGTTTTAGTCTCCTTTAGTACTTCGTATTCAATAGATGCGTAGTTCAGGTCGCGTTTCGAGCCTCGAAACTCGCTTCAATTAGTCCTCGCGCCTCTTGTCTCCCACCTCATGCTTCGTTCTTCGCCATCCAGTTCGTTATCCTTGTTTCGAACCTCGTGCTTCGTATCTACCAGTTCGTGATCCTCGTTCGAACTTCGAACTTCAAACCTCGAACCTCGATTCAAGCCAGGCTTTCGATGAGTTGCTTCGCGGGCCTTGGGATGACAACTTGACGAATGAGGAGGCCCTTTTCACTGGCTATGGCGCTTCCCTCTTCGACCGCTGCTTTCACGGAGGCGACTTCTCCAGTCAGTACGGTATAGCTTTTGCCTCCGATTCCAAAGGCCAGATGGATCAGCATTGGCTCCACATCTCCTGCTTTTACCGCAGCATCGGCTGCTTCGATTAAGGATGCCACGCTGTATGTCTCGATAATTCCTAAGGCTTTTATATCATATAGCCGGTTGGCGTTGCCGATGGCTGGTAAGATGGAGGGATGAACATTGGGGATGACGAAAGAATCCACCACGGTCTCCGCTCCTAAGTCGATGCCGGCGTTCACGGATTGCTGGACTCCCGAGACGTCTCCACTCACCATGACGATATATTTTCCAGGGCAGATGGTTTTTGCTACCAAAATGGTCACGTCGGCTGTTTTGACCATGATATCGGCGCATTCAATCCCTTGCGCTATACTTGTTAATTCGACCAGCCCTATGGCATGGATCATTTGGCTGCACCACCTTTCCTTATCGTTATGGTTTGAGGGGTTATCTGTGTGACGGTTCCTCCGATGCTGGCGTGGACTCTTGCGCCAAGTACTTCTACTGGGATTTCCCCGACGAGTTGTCCTACACTCACGACGTCTCCAACCTTGACAACGGGTACTGCCGGTGCGCCAATATGCTGTTGGAGCTTGAGGGTGACTTCCTCCGGTTGATACACTTCTAAGGATAAGGGAGCTTCCTTATACCAGGGTCTTAGTCGCAAGCGATCCATTAAACGTGACGATGGGATTAAGCGATGCTTGGCCATCGGGTCAACCTTCCCGAGTTCTCCTTGATATTTGATGCCCTTGGCCCGAAGCTCAGCTTTCAAAGCCATATTCACTCTCAGCGGTGAGATTCCCACTGGACAAGCGTAGGCTTCACATACGCCACACTCTGAGCAAGTTAGGGTACTGGTTACTAAAGATGGATTTCCAACGTTTTTATAATTGACCGCTCGGATCAGGCGATGGGGAGAGAGTTCGTGACCGATGATATGCCTTGGGCAAAGCTCGGTGCAGAAACTGCACTGTTCGCAGACGGTTTTGGCGATTCTTAAGACGGTTTCAACGGTCATGCTTTTCCGCTTAATCAGTGGATGGTCCTTAGGAAGGCCGATCAATCCTCCGGTGGTTTTGGTCACGGGGGTCGAAAGGTCAGTGATTAAGGTTCCCATCATGGGGCCTCCGCTCAGATACGTGAGGTCCTGGTCGATGCCGCCGGCTAGTTCGAGAACGTCGCGCAGGGAGGTTCCGATCGGGACGGTGACGGTCTTCGGTACTTTGACGGCCCCTGTGACGGTAAGAGTTCGGGTGGTGACGGGGGTTCCCTTGACGGCTCTTGCTACATTGATCAGGGTTTGGACGTTATTGACGACAACTCCGATGTTTAAGGGTATTCCACCCGGTGGGACTCGTCTTCCCGTCGTTAGCCAGATGGTGATGACTTCGTCTCCGGCAGGATAGATATCCGGCATTATGGCAATCTCTAGGTTATCCGTGTTCATAATATAGGGCTCTAAGGCTGCTATGGCATCCTTATATTTGGCTTTTAAGGCGATGATTCCTTTTGGGGCACCGGTTGCCTCCATGGCTAGGGTTAAGCCTTTAACGAGAAGCTCTGGATGGCAGGCTGCCAATTGTTGGTCGGTTTTCAGTAAGGGCTCACATTCTGCGGCATTGACGATGACGAGCTCAGCCTTTGCTGCAAGCTTGACATGCGTCGGAAATCCTGCACCACCTGCGCCGACTACCCCAGCTTCTCGGACCTTCGCACTGATCTTATTCATGATTATCTCGCTCATTTTTTCACCCACTTAAGCTCACGCTTCAAAGGTTTCTTTATCGATGATGCCCACGATGATGGCATCGATGGGGATGCTATGATTCGCCAGCCCCTGCCTGGCTGAGGAACCGCCGGTGATCATGACAATCTCGTCTTCCCCTGCTCCGATTTGATCGGCTGCAATCAGGGAATTCCCGACTTCCTGAAGCTTTGGTGTTCCATCCTCATGATAGGTGAGGGTGACAGGTTGGACGACGAGAAACTTCAGACCCCGTAAAGATTCTTCTTTACGAGTGGACCATACATTTCCTATGACTCGAGCTAAGATCATCCGCGTCCCTCCTCCTTCTCCATCCACAGCTCAATTCGGCGTAACTTTAAGGTGTCTCGGGCCAGTGGGGAGATGACGGTCCCTTGCTTCACAAGAACTCTCGATTCTTCCGGAAATCCATAGGCCTGCTTGTCCCCTAGGAACTTCTTGAGAAAGTGGATTTCGTTGGGTTTGAAGGAACACTCTGCATAGGCAGCTGTTTTCTTCTGTTCGTCGATCACGGATGTCTGCTGATCAGGATGGGTTGGGTATTGTTGAACAGGATTTAGAGCAAAGGTGACGTCTTCTAGGTTAGCACATACCCTAACTCCGTAAGATTGGAGCGTCTGAATATACCCTTCATAGAGTTCTTTATAGGCCAGAGGGGTTTTGGCCGTCAAGCCAAGATACTCCATCACTAACTCGATGGAGTTCCCTTCAGTTATCCCACGCCCAATCATTTCACAGATGGGGTTATCTCGTATCCCTAAGGCTGCTTTTGCCAAGGTATTTGGAGAACACGTGGGGAGGATTAGTTTTTGCCAGTCTGACTTACTCAAGGCGTCTTGGGCCGTTATCCAGGTCATGCCAAGGGGGAGTTCTGGGTTTGCTGTATAGACCTGGTCACTCGGTAGAACGTTGAGGGTGTAGTTGGCTCCCCAGCGTTGTTGAACCTTGGTTAAGACGCGTGGGAAATCTGGGACATAGTTTAAAAGGACCAAGGCTTGGGATTTAACTGCCCTATCTCCTGCGGGGCTTAGGTTGCCTTGTAATAGCCCTTGCAAGGCAGGGTCAGACAGGATACGGCGCACGATTTGGTTAATTAATTCTTCATTCATGGTCATACCCCCATGAGTTTCCCCTGGCTCGAAGGATCGAGGAGGGCCGCATTGGCCTCATCGAGATCCAGGTGCATCTCTTTACGGTATTCGTCACTGACTCGGATCAACACGTCTTCATAGACCATCGGACGTTGACTTTCGACTTTGACACA
Organism: Desulfosporosinus sp. BICA1-9; assembly: GCF_000802135.1. Classification (NCBI taxonomy): domain Bacteria; kingdom Bacillati; phylum Bacillota; class Clostridia; order Eubacteriales; family Desulfitobacteriaceae; genus Desulfosporosinus; species Desulfosporosinus sp. BICA1-9. Next base: position 36,202 of record NZ_JUEE01000230.1, on the reverse strand, counting down.
CACTCGGTCTCCATCCTTGAGTGACCACTCTTTAGCCTCGTCGGTGTGGAGGTGTATATGCCTGCTGGCTACTATGACGCCTGCTTCAAGCTCGACGCTTCCCACCGGACCAGCAATCCGAAGACCCGGGGTTCCTTCATGTTGCCCTGAATCTCGGATGACAGGGCTTATTCCTAATTTAAAGCAATCCGTGACACTAAGTTCTGCTTGAGTACTTTTTCTCACGGGACCTAATACGCGGACCTTCTCTAAGGTTCCTTTGGGTCCTTGTAAGGTCACTGTTTCTTGAGCTGCGAATTGTCCGGGTTGGGAAAGTTCTTTTTGGACGGTCAAGCTATAGTTTCGGCCGAAGAGGGCCTCTAAGTCGGTCTGCGAGAGGTGGATATGGCGATTTGAGGTTCCTAAAGGAACTAACTTTTCTGCGAGTGCTTGAGTTTTCCGTCCCCGTACTTCACAGGCCAGAATATAGAAGGCACTGGATAGCCGATTTAAGGCCTGAATCAGGTCGGTACGGCTACAGGCCCCAGTTTCATCATCCGTGAAAGCCCGGTTGGCATAGAGTTCGACTTCTCGTGACTTTGCTCTCAAATGATGGAGTTTGGCCACGATAGCTCCATGAGTATAGCTCAGCGGGGTATGATCAATTCCAAAATATTTTCTCGGATGATGGGATCGGTCCCGCAGTTCTTCTGCCGTCAAGCCGATCAATGTGGTCCATTGAAAGGGCTCTTGCTTAACTTCACTGACCATGAGTTGTCTGCAAAAGACGGAGATTTCTTCGAGTTTTAAAAGGAGTCCCTCTTCCCCTTCGTGGTGAAAGAAACTTTGGGCCTCAACGAGTTCACATTGAAACAAATCCAGTTGTCCTCGGTAGGCGATCACCGGATGTGTCTTGGTGACTAAGGCACCGGTGCGTAAATGGGTCATGTGTTCGGGTTTAACTCCTGAAGGAGTATTGGTATTGGTATTGGTATCAGTCTTGGTAGTGGTCTTCGTTTGAGTTTCCCAAAGGGCTTTCGGTTCTTCGAAGGATTTGTGGTTATATTTGTCTATGCTTTGGCTTGCACTGGAAAAGGTACTCTTATTGAGGTCCTGAAGCCCATTTCCTTCGATTTGGACCTCAATTCCCTTGGAGCGGATAAAGTCCCTTGCCGATGGGGTAATTACACTTCCGGGCGGCAAGCTCATCAATTTATCCTTGGTTTTGTGCCAATTGGCTCTTAGTTCATACTCTGTGACGATCAAGTCCTCACCTACCCTCTACAGAAGTCGGAGATCAGATGCCAGAGATCAGAGGATAGTTCTTAGTTTTCTGACCTCGAACATTTGAAGTTTGATTATTTTTCTCCATAACCCTTGTTATCACCGACGGGTAGAATGAACTCAACGTCTTGGTGAGGACGTGGGATGACGTGGACGCTGAGAAGTGCTCCCACTCGTTGGGCAGCTGAGGCTCCTGCATCGACGGCCGCTTTGACCGCTCCGACATCTCCTCGTACCATCACTGAGACCAGTCCACCGGAGACATGCTCTTTTCCGCATAAGGTAACATTAGCTGCTTTTAACATTTGATCGGCTGCTTCGATCGCTGGGATTAATCCTTTGGTTTCTATCATTCCGAGTGCTATTACACTTCGATCTTGTGCCATTTTGTTCCCTCCCAATTTCGATGTTCGATGTTCGATGTTCGTGGTTCGAGGCTTATGCTTCATGCCCGGGTCATTGGAACTATGCACTATGACCTCTTTTTACGAACTTTGATCCATGCTAATCAAGAACGTTTATTAAGATTAAGATTAGCATTTCATGCCATTCAGATGCTGCATGACTTGTTTAATAATTTCTTGCACGAGCTGAGCATCGACTTGCGGCGCTTGAGCTTGAGCTTGAGTTTGGTTAACTTTCATAGGTTCAACGAGTTTGCGTTCAGGGATCCCCAGATGCCAAGCGACTCGTTTGATGTTGAGAAGGTGCTGGGGGGTGACGTTTTCTGAGACGCTCGATCCTGCCCAAGTTCCGCAACCCAGAGTGAACGAGGGGGCTAGGCCAGTGGTCGCTCCGACGCCGCCCATAGCAGCCGGGGTATTAACAAGGATTCGGTTGACCGGTTTCTTGAGCGCAAATTCTCGGATCACTTCTTCATTATTGCAATGGATTGCCAGACTATGACCCACTCCACCAGCTTCTAAGAGTTGAAAGCTGCGTTCGCACCCTTCATGCCAGTCGGCCACTCGGTAAAAGCCTAAGACGGTGGTGAGTTTTTCGTAGGATAAGGGCCATTGCGGGCCGACACCGCTTAAGGGGGCGACTAGACATCGAGTTCGATCCGGGATACTGATACCTGCCAGTTGGGCAATGAATTTCGGGTCTTTTCCGACGACTTTGGGGTTGACCCCTCCGTTGCCTAACATGACAACTTTAGAGACTTTAGTGACCTCTTCAGGGTCGAGGAAGTGCGCGCCAAAGCGTTTGAGATGGTTAATGAGGTCGTCGGCGATGCACTCTTCAGCGACGATGGCTTGTTCGGAGGCGCAGATAGTTCCGTTGTCAAAGGTTTTTCCCATGATGATGTACTCGGCGGCTTTAGCCAGGTCGGCACTGCGTTCCACGAAGGCCGGCACGTTGCCGGGGCCGACGCCGAGGGCTGGTTTTCCGCTGCTATAGGCAGCTTTGACTAAGGCGCTTCCACCCGTGGCCAGAATCATGGCGATGCTGGGGTGTTTCATCAGTTCGTTGGTGGCTCCCATGGAAACGTTCAGGATGCAGCCGATCACGCCTTCTGGGGCTCCCGCAGCGACAGCGGCTTGGTGCATGATTTTGGCAGCTTCATTCGTGCAGCGTACGGCACTGGGGTGCGGGGAAAATACAATCGCATTTCGGGCTTTGAGAGCGATCATGGCTTTATAGATGACCGTTGACGTCGGGTTCGTCGTGGGGATGATCCCTGCGATGACTCCGACAGGTTCGGCGATTTCCCAGAGTTTTTGTTCGCGGTCTTCTCGGATGATTCCCACGGTTTTCATGGGTTTTATGAAATCGTAGAGGGTTCGAGAGGCGAAGTAGTTTTTAAAGCATTTGTCTTCGTAGTTTCCCATGCCGGTTTCGGAGACGGCCATCATGGCTAACCTCGCTGCATTAGCTTCACCGGCTTCACGCATCAGATCGATGATCTTATCGACTTGTTCTTGGGTGAAGTCTTTGAGGGCTTCTTGGGCTTTGCGCGCAGCTCGCACTAAATTTCGGGCTTCTTGTAAGGAACATAGGTCTCGATCGAGTTCCATTACGAGCGGCACCTCCCTTTTGCTAGAATTTCAGGCCGTTTTCACAGACGTCGATGACCGCTCTCTGGAACGCTTCACAGGCTGATTTGCAGGCGCTTTGCGAACCGGTTAAGAGTCCGCCACCAAAGTTGGTTTCGGTCGGTGGGCCGTAAAAGGCTTTCATAGTAACTTCCGCAGCTTTTAAGGCGGCATCTAAGCCGTACATGGCTTCGATCGGGGGCGCGATCAAGTAGGATAACGCTTCACCTTCTGGAATTCCTGCCAGTTTGGAGAGATAGCTTCCGGTTCTCGAGACGGTGTGCGGGAACCAAGCGGTCTTTCCTCCATCGCAGGTGTAGAAGAAGCATTCGTTTTCCAGGTGGTCGATGCAAGCATCCACTCCGGCTCGCACTTCGGCTGGGTTCGGGCCGGCTAAGATTCCGATGATTTCTCCGGATAAGGGCCCTGAGGCTCGTGCCGCTCCGCAATAGAAGCTTTTGGCATAGACGACTTCGACTTCGGCTTTTTTCGTGGCTTCGTCTAAGGCGACGTAGGTTGAATCATCGATGTCGGCGGTGATCATACCGATGGAACGCTGATACCCTGTGAGGCCCAATTTCTCGGCAAGATCCGGGGCCACATTGGGGATTAATCTAACGGCTAATACTTTTGGCTTAAGGGGCTCTATCATGGTTACCCTCCCTATTAATGCCGGACGTTTTGCTTAGTTCCGACGATTTATTTGGTATTCTCGACGTTTTTGGTTTTCGGCTTTTCTTCGATAACCGGTAATTTAGGCAGGATGGCTTCAAGTTCCGGATGCGGGCGCGGGATGACGTGACAGCTGACGAGTTCTCCGACTCTCTCGGCTGCAGCGGCTCCGGCATCGACCGAGGCTTTTACGGCTCCGACATCTCCTCGGACCATGACCGTGACTAAGGCGCCTCCTACTTTTACTTTCCCGATTAAGGTGACATTCGCTGCTTTGACCATGGCATCGGCCGCTTCGATGGCTCCTACGATTCCACGGGTTTCTACCATGCCTAGTGCTACGAGATCTGCTCTTATAGCCATTTGTGTTTTTCCCCCTTCATACATCAATTATCTCTTGGAATACATCGTTTCTGACTCAGCGACATAATATAGTGATCGCTCTAGTTTAAAGCTATAACTCATAAGCCGTTGTGTCAACGGCTGTATTCCCTACATTGAAGATTTTTATAAAATTTGTCTAAAATGCTCTTTTTTTATTAACTAAGGATAGCAGCTGTAGAACAGTCCTCTCACTAACCTTCGCAACTTAAATACTAATGCAAAAACCATGCCACTAAATAAAACTCCAAACCTTTGATGCCCTGCCACTAAACTATAACACGACATTGTAGGAAGAACCCCTGTCCCTGTACAAGTCTCTTTATTAAACCAATGACATCATGAAAGAACTTCAATACAAGTTTGCTTCACTAAGTCATTTATGACTTCGATAAACCATATTTCACTCATTTTTACGTGCTCCGAACTATTCCTTGTAGCGCAGAGCACGTTCCATCTTTAACACTTCTGGCTATTTGTTCTGCTGCCTGATTATTTTTGTGATTCGGCAAGTTTATCTGCTATTTCCAATTTAATCGCTTGCGGTACCGAGAGCCAGATGGCCAATCCCACGGCAATTAACCCGGCGCTGAGCTTGCCGATCATCACCGGTAGGATCATCGTTGGCTGAAAGTTTGCTGTGAAAGCCAAATGATCCCCAAATAGGAAAGCGGAGCAGACAGCAAAAGCAATACATTTCACTTTATCCGCAGCCGGCATATCCTTGATGATCCTGAATAAGGCTAGAATGTTGGCAGCTGCGGCAAGAATACCAGCGCTACCAATAGAGCTGAAACCAAATTTACTGCCGATAGCTTCCAGTGGCTTGGCCAAATATTTTTTAATTAGATACACCATGGGAAATGCTCCGGCTAACATAATCCCAATGTAGCCCGCTATCTCTAAAGCACGGAACTGGTCATCCGCATCGGCTATAATAGGGTCGAATCCCCAGACGCCTAAAACGCTAGAGAAAGCACCTGTGAAATACTCGACGATGGAAAAAACGAGAACCAGTTTAATCCCGGTATCCATCGATTTGCCGAAGAACATGAACCCTTTGATCATTTTCTCTGGAATAAGTTTTAATCCAATGGCAATAGCCCCGCAAATAACGATCAGCGGCACTAGATTAGCAAAAATAGTTCCGAAGCTCAAAGCCAGTTGATAAGTAGATTCGCCGTCTGTGGTGATGATATCGCGAACTTTGGCATTGCTTAGAGCTAGAATAGTACTGGTGATAAATACTCCGATGGGCACAGTGAGAATCCCAGACATCACCCCAAGTGCCATATATTTATGATCCTTTTTCTCCAACATAGCCAAGCCCACGGGGATACTGAAAACGATGGTCGCACCCGCCATGTAGCCCGTGATCATTGCCATAATCCAGCTTTCACGAGTAGTCGCCAATACGTCCGCCAACTGATAGCCGCCCATGTCAACCGCAATAAAAGTTGTAGCAGCGATGGCAGGGTCTGCACCAACGGCACCAAAAAGAGGACCAAATACAGTTTCCACAAAAAGCGCTAGATAGGGAACGGACGCCATAATACCGGCTACCGGAACAAAAATTGGTCCGATAGAATATAAACCTTCCAGAAATTCTTTTCCCAAAGCTGATTCTTCTTTAAGAATGGAAGCTAACGCCCCTGCCACCGCGCAGGCCATGATAATGTACAGAATATAATTTCCAAACTGTGCCATGATAACCCTCCTCAAATCTTTCTCTTTTTTGTCCCTAAATCTGTACTGCCCTCCTTCAGTGTAATAACTAAAATCTGCGTCTAAACTATTTGCGCAAATCTTTTACCCTTTTAAATAAAAAAATCCTCATAATCCGGTCAAGTATTTGACCGGATTATGAGGATTTCAGCACCCTCGTCAGGAACGACATTATTCCTGATAACTATACAATTTTCCGCTTACCATCCATTATTTACCACTGAATTATAGGTTTACTCACAATGAGTTTGAAATTGAACACAATATAGCACACTTTTTAACAAGTGTCAATCACCAACGAAGAGCCCGACTGAAGCAGCTTCGCACATTTCCCACGCAGGCAATCCTCATAATGGTTTTTCTAACCATTATGATAAGCTCAGAATAATTGCCTTTGCTACATTTTTCATAGATTTATTCTGTTCCATGCTTATTTGTCTAATTTTTTTGAATGCTTTTTCCTCACTTAATAAATATTTTTTCTCCAAGAGTCCTTTAGCTCGTTCAATCAGTTTTCTAGTTTCTAAGGCATCCTGAAGGCTCAAATTCTCATCTCTTAAGACGTTGAATTCCTCAGCTCTTTTTAAGGCAATTTTACAGGCAGCAATCAAACAGTTCTTGGTAACCGGTTTGATCAAATAAGCCAATACCCCAGCAGCTCCGGCTTGATTAATAAATTCGTCACTACTGTAGGCAGTTAAAAGTAGTACCGGAGCTATTCGCTCCTGGCTAAGTATTTTGGCAGCCTCAATCCCGTTCATCACTGGCATTTTGATATCCAGGATCACCAAATCCGGCTTAAGTACTTTGGCTAGGTTAACTGCACTTACTCCGTCCTCACATTCACCTATGACTATAAACCCTTCTTCAGTAAGTATTTCTTTTATATCTAATAAAGTAATAGGTTCATCATCTGCCAGTACGATCCTTAATTGTTTCATCTCTCTCACCCTCCTCACGGTACGAACTAGGGAACCTCATGCAAGCTTTAGTTCCATAGCGATAGCTTTCTAAAGAAAATTCCCCCTTCAACTTACGTCGAATAATACTGTCAACTATCTGCGTACCAAGTTGGCCTCCATTTTGAACTTTGTCAGAAGATATCCCAATCCCATTATCCTCAACAGTTATGATTACTTCGTCCTTTTCTCCTCTCACTGCTATCCGGATGTTACCCTCGGAACGAGTGATGAAAGCATGTTCCACCGCGTTTTGAATCAATTCTGTGATGCAAAGAGAAACATTGCTGGCTACGGTAGCGGGAAGGAATACCTCGGTCCCGGATATTTCACCCGTTATATTTTGATTTGAATCTACCATATTCGATAAAACTGTTTGTAAGATATTATAACTAGTTTGTTTAATATTGACTACTTCAAAGTTTTGTTTTGAAAGGGCTTCGTGGATTAGTGCGATGCTTAAAATACGATTAATACTTTGGTTCAGGATTTTTTCCACAACTTTCGAGTTCGTTCTTCTCATTTGCAAACGCAGTAAACTGGTAATGGTTTGAAGATTGTTCTTTACACGATGATGAATTTCTTTGATTACTGTATGTTTTTCCATGAGTTCCTTTTCTATTCTCTTCACAGAGCTTCTGTCTGAGAGAATCAGCTGTGCCCCCAAGAATTTCTCCCCAGCAAAAAGAGGAATAATTATCAAAATAATATCGAATTGTTCAATAGATAGGTTAAGTGCCAAAAAAACTGGTTGATTAATGTATTTGGCAATGTCTCCTTTGCTAAAACCCATTGCTACAACAAGGTCGCTAAGAGATAAATCTTGAAAACCCAGCCTAAATAAAATGCAGTCGGCTGTATAATTGGTAGACACTATCTCTCCTTTAGAGTTTATGATTAAAAATCCATCGGGAACTAAATCATTCACTGGAGAATATGAATAAGGCCTCCCTGTATAAAACTGCTTTATATCCTCAAAATAATTCTCCGCTAGAACTTTTTTCCCCTCAATGGTTACATTTCCTATCTTATTATTAATTCCTAGATAGATAGGAATTGTTTTTTTATCCTCTTCACTCCACTTATTATCCGCAAATAATCCTTCCGATAAATCATTATTATCATCACCTAAAATAACTTCCTGTTTATCTTTACTGAAAATAGAAATCTCAGTCCGAACATACAGATAAGGCCTATGTAATTTAACGTGTTCGGTTATTTTCTCCAAAGCAATAATTTGATCAAACTTAAGCTCATTATGAATCAAGCATTTTTCGTTGCTGGGCATTTTCTGTACACTCCTTTAACGCAAACAATGGCGGTCAAATGTCATAATGTTAATGTTAAAACCACGAAAGTCTGTCTGTTTTCACGAAAGAGAGAAAAATAATAAATCCTACAATGAAAAGAGCCCAAAAAAAACTTATTAGACGGATACTAGTTCCAAACTTACCAAGATAAAAAGATCCGTAGTTTTCTTCGATTTTTTGATAGCCCCAAATTGCAGCCCCAAGCGTTATGACATAGGACAAATACATTCCCATAGTACTGAGTGAAGTAATAAAATATAAATTCCGGGTCAAAAGGCTTAATAAAAAGGTCAGTGTTGCCGCTAAAAACACGCTATAAATTGGAGTATCATATCTAGAAGAAACACGCCTCCAGAGTTTTGATAATGGTAACCCATCATCCCGAGAAAAAGAGTAAAGAATTCGTATTAATACTGTTTGTGAAGAAAGTCCCGCTGCAAACTGAGCCATCAGTATGAAACCCATAATAAACTTATAAATGGTAGGGCCTGTTGTCTGTCTGATTACATAAAGTGATAACGGCATTTTCGGATCAACTGGCTGGTTTAAATCTGGCAAAGCTAAATTAAGACTAATCAACAGGATCATACCAAGAAATGCAGAAACCACTACAGCATAAAACATTCCCCAGGGTACAACTTTAGAGGGATTAATACTTTCTTCTGAAACACTAGCTGCAGCATCAAAAGCCATAAGAGTCCACGCGGACATGAGAAGCGGTTGAGCGAATTGGGCAACTATACTCCCATCTAGTTTTTCTCTAATGAGAAAAGCATTAGTAGCCGAATTCCTTTGTCCAAATATTAATAATAAACTTACTAGGATTACCACTCCAATTATATGAACATTGACACTGAAATCATTGAACCAGGTTACAATACGAATGCCATAAATATTTATTAAACTGTGCAACAAAATAATTATTCCGGTCATCCCCATTATTATCCATGGATTCTTGTAATCCAAATCCAAATAATAACTTAGAAATATCCCCATTCCGAATTCTATCCCTGCGGTACAGGCAATCCAGCCGATGATAGAAAAATAGCCACAAAAATTACCTATACTTCGGTTATTACTAAGCAGCTCTGTCCATTTATACACTCCTCCTGCCAAGGGGTAAATCGATGCGATTTCGCCAAGTGCTAACGCTAAGATTATCTGAAAAAAACAGACCACACCCCACGTCCAAATATTCCAATTTCCTGCTAATTGTTGCCCGTCGCCATAGAGAAACAATAAGCCACTTAAAATTGAAATTACCGAAAAAGTGATTGCGAAATTAGAAAATCCACCTATTGTGCGGTAAAGTTCCTGTGCATATCCTAATCGGTTTAAATCACAGATATCCTTTTCAATTTGACTTTCAAATTGGTTCTTTACTTCCATTTTTCGACTCCTTAAAGACCGAGGAAAACTAAATCTAGTTAAGAAAACGTATACGGTTTCGTCTCATTTTTAATGCGGCTGCCGCTTCTTCGGGTGCCTCTTGCCGAATACTCTTAAGACTCCATTTAAAATAATAGAAATTAAGAATAATCAAAGCAAAAACTATTATTCTCCAATTCCCAAATAAATAATTATAAATTAAGCTAAATAAAATACCTGTCAATATGAGGATAATCATATATAACAGGAAGGAATAATAAACCCGTCTATACGAATAAAAAAACTCCGGCTCTGAATTACGAATTTTGATAAAAGAAATTATAACCAGCAAATGTACACAAACAGCTGAACTGAATGCCGCAACTATTAGAAGTTTGATCGGGACCATGTAGGACAGGCCTAAACTAATTGCTCCAGGAACAAGAATTGCATAATAATAAGTCTTCCTTGTGGAATGGAGCTTACTTAAAAAGGATGGGAAATATCCTCCTCTTGATAACGCATAAACTTGTCTGGAATAACCGTTTATAAACCCTTGCAGCGCGGCTATAAATCCGACTGAACTCAAAACTGTGAAGGTGCTTAACAGGACTTGATCCTCACTTTGAACATGTTCTAGTGTAAATAGCAAAGGAAATTCGCCGGCGTCTAAAAGTTGCCAATCAACCGACCCCACGGTAAAATACCAGATACTAAAACTAATTAGCACTGCCGTCAAAAGCCCAATGTACAGCCCCCTAGGCATACTCCGTTCAGGGAATCTGACTTCCTCTGCCGTCATTGTTATAGTTTCCAAGCCTAAAAAAAATAATGACACAAATGGAAGTGCTTTTAATATTCCTTGCCACCCAAAAGAGGAAGGTGCTGCTATTAAAAGATTAGTACTTTGTACAGTTTCGTAAGTTCCCAGGAAGAAAATAACAAGTACACCTAGCGCACAGCAAGTAATGCAGTAATGAACAAATGTCATAAGACTAGCACTGAATAGTTGCAAATTAACTAAGAGTAAGATAAATATGCTGATACACAACAAGGTGGCATACTCACTGTTAAAAAACGTTAGATAGTTTCTGAACGCTGCCAGAACAACCGCGGTACCAACAATAAATTCGAAACAAGTTAGAACCCCGGCCCAATAGGCCCCAAAAGACCCTAACCCTTGTCTAACGTACGCATAGGGCCCCCCGATGTATGGAAAAAGTACGGATAATTTTGCTGTAATCAAAAAGAATACTAAATAGCAAAAAGAAAGAATAATCAAGGCTACTAGCATACCCAGCGGCCCTGCTTCGCCCAAGCCCCAATTCCATCCAATAAACGGACCGGCCATGGTGGTACCTATACCCAGTACCCATAAGGATTTTGTATCTAAATTTTTCTTCAAGTATTGGCTCCGCAAAAAGTCCTCTGCAATACGATTGGTAATCAATATGTCCTGGGCATCGGATTTCATATCATTTGAGAAAAAGAGTGAACTTTCCTTATCTTGGAGCATTTTGACCAGACCCCCACTAATACCTTTTGTCTAGTTATATGTTGCCTTAGGAATATTCCACTGTCAAGAGTGGGGAGCAGGACTGATCAGTATAAGCCAAGATTTATATAAACATTCTTATATTGTGAAATTTTTTAGAGAATTCTTTCAATGTGCATGATAGAATAGTTGTAAAACGAGTCAGCATTGACTTCTTTAAGTCAGAATCAACAAAAAACTTTACGCAAATAATAAAAATATCGGATTCAAAGACCATTATATGATAAAATAATTATCCTATGCAAATAGGTGGAAATTTAGAGGTTTTTCCTGAAATAAGTCGAAACATAAGTTGATAAATGATTTCAACATTGAAAAAATTCGCCTAAAGATTAGGTTGCATTAACTATATAAAAACACACTGATTATAGGGGGTAAGCAGGATGAGTACTGAACTAGAAGAGTTAGATTTTTACACGCTTAAAAAAATTCTCGACAATTCCCACGACGAGATTTACGTTACCAATGCGAATGGAATTGTCATTTACGTGAATAATGCCTGTGAGAAACACTACGGTGTACCATCCTCCGAAATCATTGGTAAAAAGTCCAGAGAAATTTCAGAAAAAAAATATTGGGGTCCTCGGGTCAGCCCCATTGCCATCGATAAAAAAATGAGCATTACCCTCGAGCAAAAAACATGTACCGGTAAAACATTACTTACGACAGCAACTCCACTCTTCGACTCAGATGGTAATATTGAACTGATCATTGAAAATTCCAGAGACGTAACTGAGTCAGAAGGAATTAAACATGAATTAGATAAAAGCATTCAGTTACTAAAACGATATGAAAAGGAAGTTGCTGTCCTTCGCGAGAAAGAAACGAAGATCCCCGAGTTTGTATGCAAAAGTTCAATAATGGAATCCCTTCTGGCACTTGTTCGACGAATCGCTGCGGTGAATTCAACGGTTCTCTTGCTTGGAGAATCCGGTTCTGGTAAAGGACATATGGCTAAATATATTCACAATAACAGCCCAAACAAAAACGGCCCATTTATTACAGTAAACTGCGCTTCAATTCCATCCGAACTCATGGAAGCCGAGATGTTCGGCTATTCCAAAGGAGCCTTTACTGGAGCCAATATTAAGGGAAACATAGGTTTAATCGAATTGGCTAATGACGGTACCCTTTTCCTAGATGAAATCGCTGAACTTTCCCCTCGTATGCAAGCAAAACTTTTGCAAGTACTCCATGAAAATCAATACTTCAAAGTAGGAGGCCGCGAGATTCAACATGTCAATTGCAGAGTAATAGCGGCAACGAATCGCAACTTGCAAACCATGATCGCGAATGGAGATTTTAGAGAAGATTTATATTACCGTTTAAATATATTTGAGCTCGTACTTCCCCCCTTAAGAGAACGGAAAGAAGAGATTATTCCTTTAGCCCAAGAAATACTGGCAAAATTTAATCAAAAATATAAACTAGACCACGAATTTAGCGAGAGATGTTACGATATATTTGTTGAATACCCATGGCCAGGCAACGTTCGAGAACTGGAAAATATTATTGAACGCTTAACCGTCATCACCCAGGCTAAGGTTATTGATGAATATGATTTGCCTAAATCCTTTCACCCTTCAATAAATCATCCGATCGACCAGATGCCGTCCTTCTCAGGCAAACCGCTTTCTCTTGAAGATGCTTTATGTGATGTGGAAAAAAACCTCATCTTACAAGCCTATAAAGAGTTGGGAAGTTCCTATGAAGTCGCCAAATCCCTGGATATTAGTCAAAGCAAAGCCAGTCGTTTGATACGAAAGTATTTTCCTTCTGAGGAAAATGACCTTAAAACGACGGATTGATTCTAAATTCTAAATTCTATATTGAATACACACACTTAATTAACAAAAAAAGCAATATAACCTAAGGCTATTGCGCAGACTAAGCCAATAATATTTTCCACAAAAAAAAGTTTATTAAGATTCCCTGAAAATTCTGGTCTAATCTTCTTTTTGAGATATAATGTGATCACCATTGCGCCCATATTAAGAACGAATAAGGGAATAAGTACAAATCTCGAAAAATCAGCTGTCAGCATTTTTTAAAACTCCTCTCATGATAGAGTTAATAAATTGTTAGCATTTAAAAAATTATATCGATTTAGGCAACGTATTACAACTTTATTAATATTGTAAAATGGCTAAGGAATGATTCCTTAGCCATTTTTATCTATATCCAAATCTTAATCCTAAATCTTCGGGTAGCTTACAGGTGCATCCCTGCAAAGAACTCTTCATTGTTATCAATAGGCTTATCTGAGATAGCAGCAAGCAGTTCCTTGGACGGCGGTGGGGATGCGAAAGTACCAATTAATACACCAGCTATACCGCAAACCAAACCGACGACGCAGTAACCCAAGTAGGAGTTAGCCATTGCTCCTGCACCGAATATCCAGTCCCAAACTGGCGTGTTATAAGAGAATTCCCATACTTTGTATTCCAGAATGAAGAAGGTAAAGGTTCCTATGGTGCCGAATAATCCACCTAACATTACACCTAAAAGTGTAGCACGCTTCCACCATAATACATAAAGCATCACGGAGACACCGGCTGTAAGCAACCCTGACGACAAGAAGTAGGCGTCATTGAGAGTCGCTCCCACGACTGGGCTGTTATAGAGTAAGGCCAGAAGAATATTGAGGACAATCATGAACACGGTAACCAAGCGCGACCATTTAACAATCTTAGCATCAGACCAGTTCCTCTTCTTGTATACCAGAGGTTGCAAAACATCATACGATAAGTTCATAGCCGTAATATTGCTGTAATTGGCTACCGTAGACATCGTATGAGCTGACAATAAGAAAATCAGCAGTCCTTTTAACAAAGGAGGCATATAGGTATTGATGTACGCTGAAATTATGTTATATGCACCTTTATCTCCCAGAACAGCAGCAGCAGCTACGACGCCGTCTGTTGTTTCAGGCGGGAACACGATTAGACCCAAAAGACCAATTATTGCAGCGGGGATAACGATAATAAAGGTATTGAAAGCGATGCTATATAGTCCACCTCGACGAGCTTCAGCTGTACTTCTAGCAGCTTGCGCTTTAAGCCAGAAATCTTCTGCAGCAGCCCAGCCCGGTACCAGTCCAAGCATGACAATCAAGGGGAATGATAAGGAAACATAGGCGAAAAAGCTGGTTGAATTCTTAGCCGCGTCAACCGGATAGGCAAGACTGTTAACGACAGGCTGGGCTTGCAGCATACCCCAAACCGTGGTACCTTGAGCAGTCGCAATGCCATCGGCTGTTAAGTAGATAGCAACTGCGGTGACAATCAAAATAATTGCACCCATGAAGAATTGAACGACATTGGCATTGATGACTGACCTGAAACCACCCATCCACATATACATGGCAATTGGAATTGCATAGATAATAATCATTGCCTCGATTGATATTCCCAGAGCCGGAGCCATGATTAATGATGCAGCATAAAGTTCTGCAGCCGACCAGATAGTATAAGAAAAGATATTAATGGGAGCAGAAAGGATCCTAGCAGGCAGTCCGAAACGCTTTTCCAGCATCTGGCATTGGGAGATAGCCTTAATCCTTCTTAATGGACGAGCCATTAAAAATTGCCAAATGTTTGAGAGAAACCACGGTATTGCCACGACCCATAATCCGGATAATCCCAGATCGTAGGTGGCCCACGTCATCCAGGTGATCATACCTATTAGCATCCAACCGGAAGCTACAGACATACCCACCATATAGGCTGGTTGACTACGACCTGTGATCCAATAATCATTATGCTCTTCTTCCGCACTAGAAGTAGCTTTCTGCTTTTTATAGGCATTCAGACCTACGGCGATTAGAAATACAATGTAGGCAATAAAAACTAACCAGTACCACAATGGACTTACATCAGCATAACCCATTCATTGTCACTCCTTCGATATTGAATTACAATGGAATCGCTTCTTCAACTCCTATTCAATTTTGATTAAACTCTCACCTTCCCTCTTTAGCAAAATAATCTACTCAATACTCCAGAAATATTATTGAATAGTCAAAAAATACCGGCTTGTATATCTTAATGCAAAAACTGTGCCATCTATATAAAACCCGATTGAATGCCCTATCCCTAGTAATTACGTTTATACGCCTTATAACCAACACCTATATCGAGTCAGTTTTAACTTAAGTAAGTCAAAGAAGTGAAAGAAGTGAAAGAGCCGATACTATATACCGACTCTTTCTTCATAAATACATTGCTACTATTGTTATGTGGTTAGAATTTCGATTTTCTAGGTCGTCTTCTAGCTTCTTTTTCCTTCGCCTTGATTTCTGTTGTTTCAGCTTCTGCTTCTAAAACAATGTCTTTCAACTGGCGTTGGATATCTTCTGAAAGGGGATTCTGATTTTCGTAGTTCTCAAGAATATCGATGGATTTAGCATAAGAAGTTTCGACAATATCCTTACTGCCAGCTGCTTCCCAGTTTTCACGATTCCTGCGATCTAACAATTCAGATTTGGATAGCTCTTTGTAATGCGCGTAAGTGTGATCACAGCTAATGAATTCTCCGCCGATACCTACCGAACGGACAACTTCCAATGCCATTTTCTCATCACTTATCGGAATACCTTTAATGGTATGCAAAATCATACGAGCCATTTCATTCTGCATAGCCATTTGAGCATAGTCCCAAGTTAGGCCACCTTCGAGCATCCCCAAACCATATATCATGTTAGCGCCTGCTAACGCTGGTAATAAGGCGGTCAGGGTAAACTCATGGGCTGCTTGGGCATCAGGTACTTTACTATCCGTCTAGCCACCGGCGACCCAGACAGGGATATTATAGAATTGAGAAAGTTTGGCACAAGCTGCGCTAAAGAGAGCAAGCTCTGGAGTTCCTACGCAGGCCACGGTTGTTCTCAAATCCATCATGGTCGTGGAAGTTCCATAGACCATGGGATACCCTCTCTTTTCCAGCTGACCCAAAACAAACATACTGAGAATTTCGGCATTATGGGTCACAAGAGTGCTGGCAAGGTTAACACAAGTCGTCCCGCCAGCTAATCCCATGGAGTTAATTTTAGCCGGAACGCCCAAGCGAATTGCTTGAAGTAGAGTATCAGTTGCACCCTTAGCATGGACAAGGGGGGCGACTGGGTCTGTACTTTGTGAGAAAAGGGGTCTTTGTCGGAATTTATCTTCGCCACCGGAAACAAGATAGCCCATTTTGGCGACTGCTCGCATGTTTTCAGGACGATTCATCCCGATATAAGCATGCTTGGTAGAATAGTTATAGAACGATTCGGCAATATGCACTTGCGCAACGTCTGGGTCTACTTCCGAAGGACCTAAAGCCCTTTCAAAGACGATAATTTGATCCATCGCTTCACAGAAGCGGGTTACATCATCCACGTCTTTTTTAAAGGGTTTTCTAAGCTGCCGAGTATAAGGGTCAATCATCCGGATAGCTTCACCGAAGTTAACAAATCCGGTCCGATTCCCTTCATTGAGCCAGTCATTCTCGCGTTTTCTGCCACATGCTCTAAAGGTCTTAGGAATCGAGCGAATGGCGTCCTCCACTAAGAACGCAGGAATTTTCACAATATTAGTAGTACGGTCAAGGGTACATCCAGCACTATAGAATATCTCTCGTGCCTCTTCACTTTCCACCTTTACCCCAACATCCCATAGAAGGTCCAAGGTCGCTAAATGGACATCATACAGCTCATCGTTGGTAAACATATTCAGCCCGATCCCCTCCATGCGGGTGGAACCAGCGTGTATACCTCTGAATGTCAAAAAACTCACCTCCATATAGTTTAAGGACTATTAAAAGAAACATAAATGGTAGACCTAAAATCCATTTTGTGTGGACAAACCACCCCCTTAAATGGCCTTTTAATTTCGCACTAAATCTTTATCCTGTTTTCAAGACCCTCACTTCTATAAGTGGGGGTGGGTTCTTCGTAAACTTCAGGTGGGGTAGAGTCCCCATCTGAAGACTCGATGTTCAGCTTCAGCTGAACGAGTTCACTTGGACGCCAGAAGTCTCTTGCAAAGTTCTACAGCTGAGCCGGCATCTGCTCCATAACCGTCCGCACCAATGGTGTCAGCATATTCCTGAGAAACGGGAGCTCCACCAATAATTACTTTCACTTTGTCTCTGAGCTCCTCTTCTTCCAACATTTCAATAATGTCTTGCATAGCAGGCATCGTTGTGGTTAACAGCGCGGACAGTGCTAAAATATCAGGTTCATGCTCAATAATGGCATCAATAAAGTCTTCAGCTGAGACATCGACTCCCATGTTGATAACTTCCAGCCCGCCACTTTCGATCAGCATACCGACTAAGTTTTTGCCGATGTCATGAAGGTCTCCCTTAACAGTGCCAAGCAGAATTTTGCCTTTGCTTTTTTGGTCAGCAGCGGCAATTAACGGTTTCACCAGTTCCAGACCGCTACTCATACTTTTTGCAGCCATGAGTACCTCTGGAACATACATATCCCCAGCCTTGAAGCGGACACCTACAACGTTCATACCAGCAATTAAGCCTTCGTTTACGATTTCCAGTGGATTGTTACCCGCTGCAATCAGGGCCTTAACCTGATCCAAAACCTGATCTTTTTGTCCCTCGATAACACTTTTTGCAAGATCCGCATAGTTAGCCATTCCTAATTTTCCTCCTCTTTTTAGGTATTCATAACAAACCAAAAATCTGATTTAGCCCACTTACCTGTGCAAACCTCGCGCCCCAGGTAATGGTCTTAATAATAAAGCCCGCCTACCGCCAAAGGTAAGAACAAGCATTATCAACTAAAGTAACCTTCTATACAAACACTGTTCTTTTCTGAGCCTTAAAAACAGTTGAATTAGAATTTATAAACGGGACCCGTAGTTTTGGTTGACAAATGTTGCTGAGTATTTTACCAATTTCCAGTTCGGAATTTTGCATGTACCGCAAGCCCTAAAGAACAATTTGTTTCTAAGGCAACGAGCAGCCCGGCTATTTTTAGAATTGTAAATCATGAATGATTCATTGCAATGAGTTATGATTTCGGCGCGATTCCCTCTAATCGTCATGCTCTTAATACCATGCAACGTCCCACTTTTTGAAGGCCATAATTTGAGCTTCTCAACAAACTTGAAGAAATCTACATTTTTACGATAATAACGCTTTTTTGACGAATCTACCGACATCTATCTCAACTCCAATCCATCCTAAGATTCCTGTGATTCGAGTGAAACCAACTTACTTTGCTACGCACAAGACAGTTACAAAACTTCCCCTAGCATAGTGGCTACTCCGATTTGCAGCGGATCATGCAGCAACCGATCAGTAAGTAGTTGCTCTACCCCTAATCCCTGCACTCCTAAGGGGATTCCAGGTGCTGCAATTTTTGTATTCTTCGAAATATACCTTAGCTCTATAACATTCTCAGCTGGACAAGCATCCACAAAAATCTGATGTCTTGCTAAGGCGCTCTCCAAGTCAGTCTCTACCTGAACGCTATAACCTAACTCTTCGATTACACCCCTCAGACGTTGACTAGCAGATAAATCTATATCAAAAACAGTTACCAGCGCTCCATAACGGACAAGGGTTAAAGCAGCACTGTTTCCTACTGGACCAGCCCCTAGGAGCAACACGTGCTTACCTTCAAGCCCTTGGCACATGTGCTTAAGGCCTGTAACATAACCTTTACCAGTCGCATCGCCGTTATCAGACACCTTGCCTGTTTTAAGATTAATCGCTACAAACCGATGATCGTCGGCCATGAATAAGATTTCCGCACCCTCTTGAACTGCTTCAGCAACACCCCCAGCGTCGCTGTTGTTTGTAATAACAGTCCTAAAGCCCAGATAAGTAATAATGCTGGCCACTGATTCTGAAAATCCTTCGATAATTCCCTGACCACAGGTCATGGGTACTACCGCCACAAGGGGATTCTGTCTATCGAGGTAGTCGATCTTTTTGCCCGAAGCCTGGGCAGCTATTTCCTTTAAAGTACATCCCGTCATTCTCACGAGATCGTTATTATAAACCACTAAGGTTTCGGCGATTTGGTTAATATCCTTTTCCTTAAGTCGTGTCAATATTGTCAACTCCCTGAAGCGCTTTTAGTATGCTTAACGCTCTCTTCATAGACTGGGTATCGGTCAAGATAATGTCGAATACCCCATTCCTTACGGATCGCTTGGATGACTGCGCAGCGCTTATTCCACGCCTCTTTTAAGTCTAAACCTGTGATTATAAGGGTTGCTGCCCACTCCGTTTTACCTGGTGAGTAGTTGGTAAGTGCTTCATCAGCTCCAAAGAAATCCGGATAAAGATAGAGCGGTCCAACACCCGCCATAATATGTTCGCCAGAAACTTCGAGACAGTCATAGCCTACTTGAATGTGTTCTAGAATTGCACCGCACTTTTCAATAATCTCAAAGGCAGACCAAGACTTATTAAGGACAAAGGCTTGACCGAGGATTTCTAACATGTTAATCCCAGTAGCATGATAAACTGCGATAGGAGTTTGACTGGGAAGCCGAGCATCTATTTCTAGAACTTTCAGCTGTCCTCTATGTAATATCGTCTCAACATCCATAATTCCATTCAGATTTAAGCTCTTGGCCAAACTTAATCCGATCTGCTCAAACTCTTCCCTCAGCGAATCTGATAATTGGGCCGAACCCACAACTCGTTTGCAATCATAGACTTGATCCATCTGCAATTCTGTGATTTGTAAGACTTTATAAACTCCAGAAAAACCGATAATCTCCAGTGAATATGATGGACCTTCCAGGTATTCCTCTATGACCCAATCCTTCATACCTTTTTCAAATAAGCGGTGAAATTCTTGACTACTCTCGAGTTTGACAACCCCCTCACTCCCACTTGCTCCAGAAGGTTTTACGATCAGGGGAAAACCACACTCCGGCCAAGGGATTGGTGCAGGTACTCCCAGGCGACCAAATAATTCATTAGACCTAATTTTCGAAGATGAGATGGCATAAGCATTCTCGTCAAACATCAAAGGCACATCGGCATATTTGGCACTTCTTACAAGACTATCTAAAGCGACTTGATTTTCTAAAGCTGGAATGATCAGATCAAAATCTTTTAGAAAAGGTATCCACTCTACAACTTTTGTGACATCAATTGAATGAAACTGATCACAAAGTTCAGACGCCGGAACCCAAGAATTCTTATCAACTAGGACAACTTCCCATCCAGCCTTCTTGGCCAGATAGACCGCCTCAACTCCCTGAAGCTTACCCCCAACAACAACAACCCTCATGCTAATGCTCCTCCCCAAGGAAATTATGAACGATTTTGACGCTTCAGGACCCAGTCAGCATACTCATCTCTGCTTGCCGGAACCAGCCCGTGCTGAGCTAGTACCGGAATAATTCTACTTACCGTTCGATTTCCGTCATCAATATCCAGGGATTGATTAGACACTCCAGCCAAGCCAGACTGGGGAGGAATAATCGAGGTTACAACATTAGCCCCAGCGTCAAGGCGATCCGCTAAACCCTTAAGACCATCAACATCTAAGGAAGCTGGAATCAGGCGATCCGGAAAGACTAAACGCATAATAGCGATGATTAGTAACTCTCTATATGGAGCTACCGAAGTGAAGCGGTGCATAGGAGTGCCCTCCTGCGGAACAAAACTCATAACCCGTACTTGATCCGCTCCTAAACTTTTCATAGCCTCCAGCGAATCTACCAAGTCTTCGTCCGTATCACCCACCCCAGTCAGTAACCCTTCTTCAATAAGAAAACCTAACTTGTGGGCTGACTTTTTTCCTTCCATGCGTTCAGAATAGCTTTGTCCAAGTCTTAGTTTATGATATAAATCAGGGTTATGGGTTTCTTGATAGGTAGCATACCAATCGATGCCGGCTGCCTTAAACTCGCGTAGTACCTCCTCCGAAACAACTCCTGCGGAGATCATAATCGGAATCTCTGTGCTTTTTTTAATCAGTTCTACAGTTCTTATCAAATGTTCAAAGCCTGACTCTTGTTTGTCAAAATAATACGGATCTTCTCCCATGGTTAAATCCAACAAGTGAACTCCCGATTCCACGAGACTTAAAGCTGTTTCCATGATTTCTAAATCCGTTTTACGATATCGTTCTAGAGAGTGATTTGACTTACGATACAGACAAAAAGCACATTCATTGCGACAATAGGTTGAGAAATAAACAAATCCGTATATAAATATTTTATCCTCAAAGTAGCGGGTCCGAAGCTGGCGGGCAACGTTAAACACTTTTGAAAGATCTGTTTCTTCAGACAACGTCAGCAAAAACAAAAGTTCGTCTCTGCTTAAAGGGTTCTCTTGAGCCGCTTTTTCTAGAATCACGTCTAACTTTGAGCTTGCACAATCTAACATCAAATCACCTTCTTTTTGTTCAATCATTTCTATAACTCCTAATCTTTAATGATGCAAATTCTATGCCAAGAGATAAATATTTGTCGGCTGTTATCAGATTCTCTTTCTCGATCCCTGAAACCCACGCACACTAAGGCTATCCGCAAAACCTTACTCCATTTCGGTGGAAATAGTCGAGTATTAATTTTTAAATCTTAGTGAAAATATGGATTAATTCAAGTCCATCAGCACTCTGTTAAGTCATTATTAACTCACACAATTAAAAGGGTACCCTTTGGTACCCCGAAACATAGGCAAGGATTTAGACGTCTCTCCTACCCACGAAGTTTATCTGCAAACTCCGACTTAAGTGCGCGATAATATTAGATACTACCTCCCCTAGTAACATTTTTAACTTATTATATTCTTAAGTTAATACAACCGCAATAAATATAAACCTTGCTTTAATCCATCTTGTCATTACGGATTGAATATTTGATTTATTCTTTTGGATCTCTTTCGACAGCAGGCAGGGTATCCCTAGTGATAAAGAAAAGTCTGCATCTTTATTGACTTAAATAATTAAGAAAGGATCCAGTGTCGATAGCACTGGACCCTTTCTTGACGAGATGTTTGAGGTTTTCGAGATATTGAGATATTGAGATATTGAGATTAGAGAGGTAGTTGAGTCATATAGTTAACAAGATCCGAACCAAGAAAGAATCTTATTGATTCGCTTTAATAGATCGGTCTAAACTACCATTATGAATTAAGGCATACGCTCGGTTATATCGATTCAATCCATACGGCCAATACTCATCTCTCGATTTACCCATAGCGATTTGTAGTACGGCCCAATAGGCCCATAAAGTATCACATAAGAACTTATTAATAATTAGGGAACCTAGTTGTTGCTCTGTTAATTCCCCGCCATAATACTCCTTTAAGAAAAAGCGTTCTTGTTCATCCGTGAGTTCTGCCTCAATGGAGAGCGCTCCCAAATCAAACAAAGGATCATTCATACCGCCATATTCCCAATCAATTAAGTAGAAGTTCTTCTGATCATCCAACCAGTTTTCGCATAGTGGATCATTATGGCAAGGTGCTAAGCGCGGGGGATTATTCTTAAAGAGCACTCTGAGTTCTTCAATTTTTCCCCGCATGGTTTCTGCACCTTCATAGAAGGCAAAGTTTTTCTCTGCTAATAATTGAATATAGGTTTCGATTTCTTTTAAGGGATTAAAGTCAGAGATAAATTCTTTATTTGAGTCATGGTATTTTCTAAAAACATGTGCTGCCATACTCAAGTAGCGTGCTTCTTCTTGGAAATCCTTGATGTGTAAAGTTTTGCAATCGTCAATATACTTACACACTTGATTTCCTGTTGTTTCATCATAATAAATAATGGGCGCGCTAATTCCTATATCAGCCATAACTTGAGCATTGTGCTTTTCAGCTGGGCGATTTAAGTACTCCATTGTTCCTGCTCCAGCAAGCCTTAGCGCATAGGTTACTTCATCTATCGTAACTTTGTAGTTACTGTTCGTTAACCCACCAGGTAAAATTTCAATAACACTAATTCTCGAATTTGAAAACTTTGGGATCTCACTAATCAGTTTATAGACTCGCCCAATAGTCTCCAATGAGATAGAGGGCTCAATCAAAGTTATCTCATGCATAAAACTATATCCTCCAATGCAACTTATAGACTAATTAATCCTTTGCCCTAATTGCAACAATATATTACTAAAAGGTCTGCAGATAGTCCAAGACACTGAGCCCTATTGATTAGCTTTAATTGAGCGATCTAAACTTCCATTATAAATTAAATCATAAGCTCGATTAAAGCGATTTAACCCGTACTCCCAATACTCTTCCTTTGGTTTGCCCATGGCAATTTGAAGGATAGACCAATAAGCCCATAAAACGTCGCACAG
The DNA here is from genome assembly GCF_000802135.1 of Desulfosporosinus sp. BICA1-9. Classification (NCBI taxonomy): domain Bacteria; kingdom Bacillati; phylum Bacillota; class Clostridia; order Eubacteriales; family Desulfitobacteriaceae; genus Desulfosporosinus; species Desulfosporosinus sp. BICA1-9. The sequence goes on along the minus strand of NZ_JUEE01000230.1, from coordinate 12,658 downwards.
GAATTTATTAATAACGAGGGAACCCAATTGTTGCTCTGTCTGTTTCCCGCCAAAATATTGTGTTAAGAGAAATTGCTCCTGTTCTTCAGTAAATTCAGCTTCGATAGATAAGGCTGCTAAATCAAAGATGGGATCGTTCGTCCCAGCATACTCCCAATCAATTAGGTAGAAGTTCTTTTTGTCATCCAACCAATTTACGGGAAGAGGATCATTATGACAAGGAGCCTTAGGAGGGGGGTTCTTTTTAAACAACTCTTTAATTTCTTCAATCTTTTGGACCATTGTTTCTGAGCCTTCATAAAATCCGTAATTCTTGTCAGCAAGTAGTTTTATATAAGCATCAATTTCTTTTAATGGATTAAAATCGCAGTAAAATTCTATATTACCGTCATGATATTTCCTGAAAACTCGGGCTGCCAAAATGAGGTAATTCTCATCCTTGAAATCTTCACCATGCAACGTTTTACTATCGTCAATATATTTGCAAACCTGATTCCCAGTAGTTTCGTCGTAATAAATAATCGTGGCGCTTATCCCCATATCTGCCATGACCTGCGCATTGTGTTTTTCAGCAGGGCGATTTATATACTCTATGGTTCCGACTCCAGCAAGCCTTACAGCATAGGTCACTTCGTCGATCGTAACTTTATAGTTACTGTTTGTTATTCCTCCGGGTAAAATCTCAATCACATTAATTCTTGAGTTCGAAAAATAAGGGATCTCACTGATCATTTTGTAAACTCGCCCAATAGTCTCCAAAGAGATAGCGGGTTCGATCATAATTTGTTCATGCATAGACAATAAATCCTCCCATTCACTAATTGCACTTTTTTAGCATCCTACACCCTAAGTATCAAGGATTTACTGAGATTGGTAATATTGTCGATCAGCCCTTAAATGTTTAAGCGTACTCCGTCAAGATAAGTAAGGCTTCTTCCCATACTCTGGACATTCTGAGATTCTTCCTTCATCATTAATAGACGTTCTAAACCAAATCCAATCCCAACCCATGGATCAATAATCCCCCACTGGTCGTCTAATACATGGGGACCCATAGCACTTGAACCTAACTCGATACCTTTAACAACATCTAAGGTATCTCCATAAACAACGGACGAGGTTAATTCCAACTGATAATCGGCAATACCGACGGTATCCATGACCAAAGATGCAAGTTCTTCCAAGCGTTGATGTCTCTGATCTTCTGGTAAACCCAGTTCTGTCAGGTTAAGCATCGTAAACTCGTTTAAATGTAGAGAACCCTTAGACTCTTTCCGGTAACAAGTCCCGACCTCGAAGATGCGTATCGGTTTTTCCCATAAACGCAATAAATCTTTCCAGAGTGTATATAGATTGGGCGCCAGCATAGGACGTAAACACCGCTTTGCATCAAGCCAGAATACTTGGGCAAAAAGCGGATGATCCTCAGAGACTGACATTTTAGCTAAGGATGCTTTGGAGATTATCGTCGGAGTGACCACCTGTACGAATCCTTGCTTAGTCAAAGCTTCAACGAGTTGCTGTTCGAGAAGACATATAGAGGGTCGTTTCTTAATATCCCGCAGTTCCAATAAACGCTGCTTTCCATCGAGCACCAAAAGATGTTCTTGCTCTTGAAAAGCTCTGTCGCGCGCTTGCGGAGACTCAAAACACATTTCTCGCTGGGCTTCGCTGGCATTAAGTTCTTGTAATCGTTGTTTTTGGATCGGCGTCCATGTGATGTTCAATCAGCTTACCTCCAGAATTTATTGGCGAGGAGTACGGGAGTTTCACCCGTCTACGCGGATTTAGAGTCCACGCGATCAATCCGATCTACCCCCCATGTATAATGGATTCTAGAACTTCACTGGAACACGATTTTTATATTATGCAAATTTTGTGCCAAATTCTACTTTTAAGCACCTAAACATAATTGTTTTTAGCTGCAATTTTCAGCAACTGTTTCCACAAGCGACCCTAGATAGCATCTTCCCTAGAATTTCTAGGATAACCATCGTAGTTTGTTCAGGCAAACTGAAGCTTAAGCAGAAAATTGGCAGAAGATTAACCATGCTCCTAGGTTAACTTATCTTAGTTTTCTCAATAGTTCAAGTCACGAAGGACTTTTTTCAGTCATTCTTAACTCATAAATGACTTGTAATTAGGGTTCTCTCATCTCGAATAACTCACTCGCTTTTTTCTTGTCATGTGATATACCTCGAGAACAGAAATTACCCAAACAGCGATTCCTCCAGAATATCTACCAATCACGGAAATTTCAGGCGAAGTTAATTGAAAAGTAATGTAGCCAAAGATACACATCCAAAATAGCATCACTAACCCACGCATGGGCCTCGCTAAAAAGAGATAGCCTGAACCTGGAATGATCATAGCAGCTATGATAGGAATTTGATGTGGCAATCGAAGCCTCCTCCTGATCATCCCTTAGTACCCACGAGGTCTAGGCCAGCGACTAGATCCAGCCTGGAGAAAAGCCTTTGTATCTACAAATTTATAGCGATGCAAGGTGAACCACAGAGAAGCCAAAAAGTAAAATAGTAAACCTGCTAAGACATTCACCCAATACCCGAAATACATTCCGCCTAACGTCGTTAAAGTCAGTACCAGTAAGATCAGTGCAGGAAGAGGATGCCAAGGAGCGACATACCCACGTTCAATCGAGCCCATGGGATACATCTTTCGGAATTTAAACATCATGTATCCCATGAATAAATAGACCAGCAAGGCCGAAAGGATCGAAAAAGTAATAACCTGATCCAACAATCCAGTATAACCAAAGGCAATCGATATGGGAAGCAGAAACAAAATTGCCCGATAAGGAGTCTTATACTTTGGATGGACCGCTGAAAAGGCACTTGGAATCAAGGTATCTCTTGACATCGAAAACCAAGCCCTACTAGCATCATTGATACATCCATTCGCGCTCGCCATACAAGCTAAAATCGTACCAACAAACATCACGACAATGACCCCTGACATTTTTGTTGCCAGAGCAGCTTCATAAAGGGGGTAAACAGACCCGCCGAGAGTACCTGCCTCGACCAAACCAGAGCAGACGAACCAAGTTACAGTGGCCCCGACCAGTAAAGTTACCATTCCGATCAAGGTACCCATGGGAAGTGAGCGAGCGGTTGAACGGCATTCCTCAGCGGCTAAAGCAGTTCCTTCAATTCCCAGAAAAAACCAAATTCCAAATTGAAGAGCTGCTACAACCCCAATCCAGCCATAGGGTAATCCGTTGGTTAGTTCGGAGAGCCTGAGAATGCTTTGCGAAGGGATATGAAACTTCGTTGAGAAAAGAAGAACGAAGATAGTAACAAAGGCAATCGCTGTAATGAAGAAATTAAGGGTTAAGGTTGCATAAACCCCTCGATAGTTAAGATATGTTAACAATAATAACGTTAAAATTACATAAGGCAAGCTCTGAATCGCCGGATTAATCGATTGCAAAATTGCTCCGACCACCAAGGCATCTGCCGCTTCAAGCATGACGTATTCAAAAACCAGCATTAGTCCCACGTTAAAAGCAGCTAGGGGCCCGAGAAGATATTTAGCCATTGCATATTGCCCACCAGCTTCAGGAATGACTGACCCGATCTCGGTGTTAATCATTACTAAGGATATATAAAGAATTCCGATGACCCAACAGGCGATAATAGCTCCCAGCGAGCCTCCTTTTGCGACTGTGAAGTTCCAGCCCATAAATTCTCCGACTAGAACAATACCGACTCCCAGTGCCCATATATGCATCGGACCCAGGACTTTTGAAAGATGTTGCTCCTGTTGAACGCCCACTGAATCACTCAAGACTTGCCCCCTCCTTTGCGGTTCGTTTCAACACGGATAAAATCTTGTGCCATAATTACAAACAAGATTGCGCAAAGCCCCCAGGCAACCCAGTTCATTATTCCCCATATATTCACGGTTGTGTAACCTCCATCCTAGAATTTTGCTTTAGCTAACCTTTTTATGAACTTCTTTGTAAAGATAACTAATCATGGCTTTAAGTTCCTTATTAGAACTAGAAAACACGTAGAATAAATAGATTCCTAAGGCTGAAACAAGCATTAAGAAAATCGGCAAATTGAAGGAATAATCCATCCCCCCGGTGGACCCCGAACCCACTAACACCTTACCTCTCATCAACATAGTTGAAAGAAGTATAACAAAACACAATACCATGATGAACATAACGTCAAATACTTCCATCAAGGGACTGTTGACAGGTTTTTTCTCCTTATCCGCTTTCAATATTCATTCTCCTTCTTAAGCAAGCCTCAATATCTAGGCATTGCATCCAGAATATTTCACCTCCGGCATAGCCGGTCATTTAAGACTGCTTGGCACTGTATTTTGCAATTCTTCGCTATATAGGGCAATGCGATTTTTCTTTAGATGAACTAATACAGCAACTAAAGAACTTGTCACGAAAATTCCAGCGACAACCCCAGCGACTAAAGCAACATTCCGAATCAAATCACTCACTGCCAATCTAGCAACGCTCATTAAAACGAAACCTAAAACCACCCAAACAAATAGTATAAAGACAAAAACTAGCCCGGTATCCTGCCTGTACAACTTATTAATTTTCGACCCATCAAACTCCAACATTATCACCTCACAGATTTAGTCTTAACAAATTGCAAAATGCAATTAGCGTGCCAAAAATCCGAGTCAGATAGTATACCTTGCGTTAATTTTTCAAAGCATAAACCCTTCCACCTATTTAGCATATATCTAACCAAATTTATTTTGTTATTCCTAACAATCCATTGATTTAAGACTTAATAATTTTTGAATTTTCTATTGAGTTCGACTTATTACTACTTTAATAAGTCAAAATTAACTTAACTCATAAAAAACAACCACCTGCTTATAAACAGATGGTTGTCCAGTTCAATGCCCAATTTGATCAATCACAGGCAGGAGTCGTCTATACACATCCATCGACATCTTTGACTCCCAATGTCCTGTGAGAATTGCAACACCGATGATCAAAATCCATAGACCCAGAACACCAAGAGCTAAGTGTTTTAAGGTAAGAGATCTCTGACCTGATACGGCTTGAAACGTCAGAGTCTCTTTAACTGGACATTGCTGCACACAGCTCAAGCAACCCGTACACTCTGGAGACCATACCTGACCTGCTTTTTCAACAAGAATCCGATTCGGACAACTTGCTGTACATTTCCCACACTGTATGCAAGACTGCATATTGCGTGTAATTTTAAACGGACTGAGTGTACTAAACAGCCCTAAAAGTCCACCATATGGGCAAAGATAGCGGCACCAAAAATTTTCGAAGAGAATCGAAAGTAGGACAAGAAAACCAATAACTGACATCCCTACAATGCTTAAGCTCTGAAAAAATCTCAGCATTTTAACATCCGATACCATGTTGTAAGGCGTATTCATGAAAGCCACTGCGTCTGCCCCACTCATTCCAAATAAGATCAATGAGACAAAGATGAACAATAGAATGTATTTAATCGATCTAAGAACATAGTCCAACCAGTTTGGAACTTTGAAATTCCTACCAAAGATCATTTTTCCGATTTTCGCCAGTCCTTCAGAAAGTGTCCCAATCGGACAGATCCATGAGCAAAAGGTCCTTTTAAGCAATAGAGATAAAATGATGGCCGCCAAGAAAATAACTAGACCCGCTGGATGGATAGGGTCAAAGTTTCCCGTGGAGATCCATGCTTTCAAACCAACTAAGGCACTGATCGGCAAAAAAGCCTCAACTCCGGCAGGTCGGGATACATTAGTTATTGAGTCATTGGCAACCTGTTCGAGAAACACCACAAAGGTTATTCCAATATAAAGCACGACAGCCGCAAACAGTATTTGGACAGCGTTTCGAATCGTAAGCTGCTTAAAATTGCTTGATTTCATAAGGTCCCCCTTTCAACCATGTAAACGCTAATGGAATAAAATTAATCAATATTAAATTACTCAAGCCCCCAAAACTCACATGCTTAGCGGCAAGCATTTAACCCTTCGATCATTATAATTAATATATAAATAACAAGACGTGACTTTAATCACAAATTTGGCAATTTGTGCGGATCAATATCAAACTATAAGCTAAAAAAGGACATAAGCGTCAAGTATAAATGAATGAATTATATATTAAAACTAATCATGATATACTTACTATATTGGCTATATTCTTCCAATATTTCTTATGAACAGAAGGAGATTTATGTTATGTTTATTGCAATATCCTTATTTATCTTAGCAGGATTAGCCGAAATTGGCGGCGGTTATTTAATTTGGCTTTGGCTTAGAGAATCAAGACCGTTATGGTATGGCATAATTGGGGGATTAATCCTCATAGTTTACGGTATAATACCAACGCTACAGAAATTTCCTAACTTCGGAAGAGTCTATTCAGCCTACGGGGGTGTTTTTGTCATTTTGGCGATTCTTTGGGGTTGGGGGATCGATCATAAAGCTCCAGATATCTATGATTGGATTGGATCTGCTGTATGTCTAATCGGTGTATCCATCATGTTATGGGCTCCGCGTTCTTGACTTATAAAAATCTTTTTAATATTAACCAAAAGAGTTTACTATTCTGTCATTTTAAATCAACCTAGAAGAAAGCCAACAAAAGCACAGGATATTGAACCATCCTGCTCTTGTTGGCTTTCTTCAATTAATTTATCAAGAGTAGATTTCTAAATTCTACGATCTCGCCTTAGTCGAGTAGTAGTTTAATTGTTAATGATTGTGCCCCCATTGACATGAAGCATCTGCCCAGACATATAAGAAGAATCACTCGAGGCTAAAAAAACATATACTGGTGCCAACTCTTTAGGTTGCCCGGCCCGTTGCATGGGGGTTGTACTTCCAAAGGTCGCCACCTGATCCGCCTGAAAGCTAGCAGGAATTAAAGGGGTCCAGATCGGACCTGGCGCTACACCATTGACGCGAATCCCCAATTTACAGAGTGATTCTGACAGAGAGCGGTTGAAGGAAACAATAGCCCCTTTACTCGCGGAATAATCGATCAATTGGTCGTGTCCCTCATACGCCGTAATCGATGCCGTATTAATAATCACACTTCCTGATTTAAGATGGGGAAGGGCCGCTTTAGTTAAGTAAAAATAGCTAAAAATGTTGGTTCGAAATGTTCTTTCAAGCTGTTCACTCGTTATATCCAGCAAACTGTTTTGCGAATGCTGCTCTCCGGCATTGTTGACCAAAATATCAAGTTTCCCATACGTCTGAATCGTCTGATCGACCACTTGCTGACAAAAGGTCTCGTTTCCGATATCTCCTGCTAATATCAGACAACGATGCCCTAATGCCTCCACTCGTCCTTTCGTCCCTTGCGCATCCTGATGTTCATTGAGATAGGCAATCACAATGTCGGCCCCTTCTTTAGCATAAGCGATTGACACAGCACGACCAATTCCACTGTCTCCTCCAGAAATTATGGCGACTTTTCCATTTAACTTATTATTTCCCACGTACATTGCATCTTCCGCGATTGGTAACGGATTCATCAAGGATTCAAGTCCAGGTTGTTGATCTTGATGTTGAGCCGGAAACGTGGGTTGAGGTACTTTTGACATCGATTTATTTCCTCCTCAATTGCTATTTCACCTATTAAAATGACCTTTTATTTAGTCTGTACACATTGTTTTTTCCCTAGTCTTTCTCTTTAGCATGTTTTTTTACATGTCACACATTACTTTTTTTATACCAGATAGAAATTAAATAACTATTGACAATCTAATATTTCTCATATATAGCAAGAAACTCCTCCAATCCCTTATAAGGCATTACGCAAAATTACGCACTAAAAATCGAAGGAAACTTGAATTAATAGTGGGCGATGCATATGCATATTTCATCATATCTTTATTGATTTGGGGGCATTCATTTTTATCGCGTTAGCTATGGCCCCTGTCAAGCCTATCCCAACAGCGGAAATAAGTACTATTTCAGAAGATGGAATATCTCTGGTCCATGGCATGATCATCATATGAGAGCGCACACAGCTCACAGAATAATTGGTATCTCCCACGGTTACAAAACCTTTCATACGATAAGTAAAGGGCGCAATGAAATTTAGAAAACCCTGAAGTTCTTTCATTGTAATAGATGGCAGAACCTTGATGATAAATGTCTGCGGCCTGTTTTCCGGCGTATTGGTGCTGTCTTTGCTCGCCGATTTTGAGGGCTGCAAATTCATTACTAATGTATTGATATCGATATTGCAGTGACTGGTAAAATATATAGGGGCATGGGTATTGGCATTCCGTACTTCTGCCTGGATTTCGGCCTTAATTGCGGAAGAAATCAGATCTTCTTTGTTTACAAGAACAACCCCAGCATGGGTCAACTGGTGACCTACTGCCGGAAGAAGATCGTTCAATTCAAGAAAAGCTTCGCCGTCCAAAACACATATGGAACCTGAATAGTGGTACGAATGAACAGTGTATTTGTCGATCACCTGCAGAATCTGCTGCATGTTACCAGGATCTGCCAGTCCGGATGCTTCGATAAACAGATATTCGAAGCCTTGGGACGACATATCGATAAGAGCCTTGATGAAGTTCTCTTTGATGCAGGCACAGAATATTGAGCCGTTGGATAACTCACGCATAATAATCCCGTCTTTTTCTAGCAAACGGGCATCGATATTGATTTCACCGAATTCGTTTACGATAACCCCCACTGGGCTGTCCTTATAGTAATGAAGCAGGCGCTCCATAAGCGTGGTTTTTCCCGTACCCAGAAAGCCTGTAAGCAGGATCAGTTGTGTCATAAAGCATCATTCTTTCCATCTCAGACATATTAATCGGCACTTCTCATTTGTTGTGCTTTGCATTGTAGCGTTTGGTTATCTCGGCGATCAATTCGTCTCCGTCGGGAATTATGGAAATGTACACACTTTCACCGTCAATGCACATAGTGGGAAGATTTTTTAGTCCCATTTTAGCGGTTCTGGCAATGTCCTCTTTGATAAAGTACTTATAAACAATATAGTCAGCCATATCTTTAATCTCATCAAAAATATCGGTTACACTTTTCACCATATAAGTGCAGGCGGCACATTGTTCTGGATCCAGCGTGAACAGTTCGATATATACTTTATTCATGCCTGAGTAATTGGGAATCTCGATTTCAATCTGGTCAAAGTCGCTTGCGGAATAGTTGACAACCATGGCACGGGCGTCATCAGGATGATGGACAGCCAAAGCACAGGCAACTGTATTTTCCAGAGGCACATCATATGGCATATCACAGCCGGGACTGATAATGAGGTTGTGTTTGTTGTCGATGCTATCGATCAAATCCAGAACGCCCTTTATATTATCTTGTTGGGTACCGAAAAGCATGGTGGTTGTCAGCGGAATGTTGCCGCTCAGCGCAATGTTATAACGATCCGTAATCGCTTTGGCGGAAACCATATCGACGTTTTCGTCGACAGCCATGGAATCCGGATAGGTCTCACACATGACTTCTATTTGGTAAGAAGCATTCCCGCACACAAAGAAAGAAGACTTTACACCCTTCAAACGGATATAGTCAAAGACAGCTTTGAACGGCTCGTGCATCAGATTTGCAAATACCTTCGGGGAAATCTGGCTGACCAATGGGTCAACGACAGCGATCACATCCATGCCAGCATCAATATATAAGTCGGCCATTTTCTGAGCATACTCGGCACAAAAGGACGTGAGCTGTACGACGTAATCAGGATCTTTTCTAATATCTTTAAAAAAGTCGCTTCCGCGAAGATGCGAAGCGAGTGTCAATGGTCCGCAGATCAACCCGTAAAGCGCGGTTTTATCGCCAATTTCTTCTTTCATCACGCGCATTGCTTCCAAAACAACGGGTATCCGTCCAGATTCCGGAGTCGGGAATTTGCATTTGCAGGGAATCCCTTTTTCTTTGTCGAACAGGTGAGACACAACGGAGGGGGGGTTGTAATCAGCCCACATAAGCTCACAACCAAGAATTTCGGCTTCTAGTTGCAAGTCAAATGTAATTGGCATACCGTCCGGTTGATAAAGCTTGTATACTTCCCGCAGACTTTCGATTAATTTGGCGGAATCAGTTAAGACTTCTCTTCCTGAATAACCTTTTAGTTTTCCTGCATGGACACCCGCGAAAGGAATCCATGGGATCTGTCCGTTAGTATCCTCGTGATTCAACACCTTCATTAGTAATTCTTTGCCCATTTTTGTATCCTCCTGACGTTTTGAAATGAACATTCATCCACCGAACCCCGCGTCAAATGCAGGGCTTTCTATACAAAGAGACGCTTCCGATAAGCTGGTACAGCGTCTTTGTCTTTGCTGTGATGAGTTTCTTGTTGATTTTAAAGAAGTATAAATCATGGTCTAAAAATTGTGAAGCTACAATTTGAAAGGATTTTCAGGATACAATTTCTTCGGCAATGAAATCGTCCAAAGTGTATTCTTCATTGACTAAGTGAAAAAGCTACATTGTTTAATCGACAGACACAGACCGTTGGGAATTGTATCCCGAAAAAATTCTAAAATTGTATCTTTGAAGCTAAGGAACGGTATCTTATAATTTGCATATAGATTTGGCACAGAAGACAGACAAGACGAAGTGATATGCAAACAATGGAGTCGCAAATATTTATGGCTCTTTTTTTATTGCCATTTATAGCTTTAGGGGTATTGCTTGGCATTAAAACAATCTTGTGTTAAATCAATCATATCGTTAGCTTGTTTGTAATGAGTCAGTATTCTAGCAAAAGAAAAATTCTATCAAAGGAGGAGAAACACACTTGAGCGAAGATATTTATGCAAAACTCAAAAATTCGATTGTGGAAATGGACCCCGATTTAGCAGAAGAAGCAGCTAATGAGGCCATTGAAGCAGGCCTTGATCCGTTGGAGTGTATCAGCTTGGGCCTCTCGAAAGGCATGGCGGTTATGGGTGACTTGTTCGATGTAGGCGAGGCTTTTGTTCCTGATTTGATGATGGCTTCCGAGGCATTCGAAACCGCTGTCAATATCTTGACGAGTTCAATGTCTGCCGAGGAGAAAAACAATGCTTCCAGTGGTAAAGTAATTATTCACACAGTGCAGGGCGATATTCACGATATTGGCAAGAACATAGTAAGTACAATGTTTTCGGCAAACAACTTTGAAGTATTTGACCTTGGACGCGACGTGCCGGTTTCGTTAGTTATCGAAAAGGCTGAAGAATACGGCGTGGATCTTATCTGCGGTTCCGCCCTTATGACGACAACAATGGCGTCGATGAAGGAAATTATCAATTCTCTCAAGGAAGACGGAATTCGTGATAAATACATCGTCATGTTCGGAGGCGCTCCCGTATCTGCAAAGTGGTGTAATGAAATCGGAGCAGACGGTTACACCGATACGGCTTCAGAGGTAGCTGCAATGGCCAAAGACTTGATTGCCAAGAAAAGAGGTGCATAATTGATGAATGCAATAGGGAAAAACGTTACGGTGTTTGACGTATATGATCGGGCAAAGACCGGACCAAAAATGAACGAAAAAGATTGGGATTTCAAATTAATACCGCAGACCGCCCGAATATTAAAAGATAAATACGGAATAAAAATGGACAAAAAAACAATTATTCCGGAGGACAAAGAACTTATAGACAAGCTGTTTAATGCAGGTTTGGAGATGCTGGTTGAGTGCGGCATTTACTGCATGGATACCGGACGGGTAATCAAGTACACAAAGGATGAGGTGCTCCATGCCATTAAAGCCGCACCGGACCATTTCACGTACGGTGAAGGCAAAGAGGCTATAAATGTGGTGCCAAGGAGTTATGATTCGCCCAAAGCTCCCGTTATTCAGGGTGGCCCAACTGGTTCTCCCTGTTCTGAGGAACTATTCCTGGCAATCCACCAGTCCTATGCACAAGAACGGATCATAGATGCGATGGTTGACGGTGTGTTGCAGACTGTCATGGGTAAGGACCCGTCGCCCGGTTCTCCGTGGGAGATAATGGCTGTGCGTTCAGAGGCTTTACAAGTGCGCGAGGCACAGCTCAGAGCCGGACGCAAAGGCATGGGAACGTAGGGCAATGAGACATCATTAAGTGCCGCAGGGGTCATATCTGCTGACTTTGAAGGCGGCATGAGGCCATCTGATTCACATGAGGTTTCTCAGCTGAATGAGCTCAAAATCGACGTAGGTGCGTTGGTTGTTGGAGCACATTACGCTACAGCTGGTGTAAACGTAATGGTAGAACAGATGCCTATCTTCGGCGGATACGCAGGTGGCCTGGAAGAGACCACAATCGTTGATGTCGCTACAACTTTAAACTCATTTGTAATGTTACAGGCCACCTGGCATCTGGATGGGCCGGTGCACGTGCGCTGGGGCATAACAACGACGAGAGAGGCTCTTGCCGTTGCTGGTCACGCAGCTCGTGCCATTGAAGAGAATACCCATCTGATCTTGGGAAATCAGTATTACACTTTAGCAGGTCCCTGCACAGTCATGTGCTTACTGGAGACGGCAGCTCAGGCTATTACGGATACAGTCAGCGGACGAGAGATCTTGTCCGGTGTCGCTGCCGGTAAAGGTGTTGTCACTGACCTCTTTACAGCCATGGAAGCCCGTTTCATGGGTGAAGTAGCCCATGCAGTTGCGGGAATGGATCTTCATGAAGTAAACATT
>NZ_JUEE01000229.1:0-13702 GCF_000802135.1 Desulfosporosinus sp. BICA1-9 | reverse complement strand
ATGTACCCCACTTCAAAAGTTGTACTCCAGCTATCATTTGACAGAGGACGAAACCGGATACAGGTTGACGGATATCTTAGAGGTCCATTTCCTGGAGATCGTAAAGCTGGCAGATTTGTCTATTCCAAGAGATGAGAATGACCGAATCGTTGAATGGATGGAATTTCTAGATGCAAAATCAAAAGGAGTGATTGAGATGTTAGCAGAAAAGAATAAGGACATCAAAAAAGCTTATGATTTATTGCAGATCATTAGTAAGGATGAAAAGGCAAGAATGCTGTACGATGCCAGAGAAGCCGAGCTTCGTGACCAGCTAACGAGGATAGAGACAGCGGTGAATAGAGGAAAGGCAGAAGGAAAGGCTGAGGGAAAGGCTGAAGGAAAGTTGGAGGCAGCTCGAAACGCAGTGAAAAAGGGATTGTCTTTAGAAGACATTGCTGAGATAACTGATCTGCCCCTAGAAATCGTGCAGAAGCTCAAAGCAGAACTATCAAACTAAGTTCTGCTCGAGAAACTGGTCACAGGGGGGAAGGATCTCGGTGCCTGACACCAACTTATCAACTTATTGTTTAGCTTGAATTGTGTCGGGGGCGGACCCTCGCACAATGGGAAACGATTCTGACAATTCAGATATAACACAATGTAGTTGAGTTACATCTGAATTGTCATTTCATTCAATATCATAAAAATGTTTGATAAATGCAATTGGGCTTAATATTTTTATCCAGCGATATGGGTTTAAAGTTAGTAAGTCTTCATCACCGGATATAATAAAATTTGCGTTGCCATATACTGTAGCTTCAAGTATCATGTTGTCTTTTGGATCACGACAGTCACTTATCTTTCCGTAGTTAGAAGGTACTATTATTTTCAAACTTAAAAGACTAAGGAACTCGTCAAGTTCATTAGGGTGAATGTACTTACTGAATTTGGGGCGGAGGAGGACTGCCTTTATTTCATGAAGTTGTTCATGCGACATTACGATTTGATGCTGCTCTAAGAATATATCCCTAACAATTAGCTTGGCATTCTTGCTTCCGAGAAATGCACTCACAAAGATGTTTGTGTCAACTACAACCTTATATTTTTCCATAGTTAGTATTCCTGATTTCCTCAACTTCTTTAGTGATATCGTCCACTGAGATAGGCATTCTCTCTGCCCGCTCATTTATTACATCAAGGAAGTTAAGCAGCTTGCCGTTAATCTCATCGTTCATCTTCTTATATATTAACTTTTTTTCATCTGGGGTTAATGTTTCGATGAGTTCCATAACCTTCTGGATATACTTACCACCGTCAGCGCCACCTTTCACTATCTTATTAATAGTATACCACAATTTGGCTAATATCTGCTCAACCACAATTCCTCCGTCCCGTCGGAATTGTGCCAGTGTGCCAGGGTCGTACCCAATGTCATCAAGCTATCCTTACATATAGGGGTCCGGTGCCTTAGAGAATTGAGATTATATCGTTGAGTGCTCAGGAGCCGAGAACTCTGGTTCGACAGTCTGTAGGCTAAACGTCAATTGGCCCCAACCTTGAATTTCCCCTGTATTAGGACCATGAACATGACCTGAAAAGAGGGCCACTTCACGTAACTCTCATTATAGGACTCGGATCTAAATTTAAGGCCAGCTTTTATTCTTACGAAAAACTGAGCGTTGCAGAAGCTCAAAGCGTATCAGGTGCTCCTCGAACTGCTTTAGATTGATTTAGAAGATAGCGAAATAATATGCTAGTATCCCAAAGATATTACTGATAGGGTAACAACATCCGAGGAGCTTGACAAAATAAGTGCTCGAGGGAGCTTCCTCCGGTCGCTCCCCCGGGGTCTGACCCCAAAACAATTTGCTCGAGGGACGGCCTCCCGTCCGGTCAGCCCTCAGGAAGCCGGTGCCTGACACCAACTTATCAACTTATTAAGCTTGTGAAAACTCGGGTTCGACAGTCTGTAGGCGCGAGAAGTGAATGCTCCCCTTAAGGTAGACAGGTTAATTGATATTATCTGTGACTGAAATGGGGAGCATATCAATATCAGGCATTCCAGGGATTCATGGTTATTTGTGTTACATCCATCTCCGATAAAATTTGATATTTTGCGCGGGATTGGTGCTATGGGATTTATTTAATTGAAGGGGCATTTGCGACATGGTATAATATACCAAGGTGATAAAAGAAGTTAAGGAGAGGAAGTTATGAGTCCTACGGTACTTCGTCTGGGAGCATTTAGATTCTTTTTCTATTCACGTGAGGAATCTAAACCACATGTTCACGTAGAAGAAGGAAATAATACAGCAAAATTCTGGCTTGAACCAGTAGAGTTAGCTGAAAGCCATGGCTTTAGTACTCGACAGTTACATAAGATTGAACAGCTCGTTGAAGATAATGTACAATTGATTTTAAAAGAATGGAGAGGGTTCCATGCTTAGTACTACTTTAAAAGATCACTTTAGTCGTCCGATTGAACCAACCAGTATAAAAAAAGTAAAAATAGAATTAAACATGATAATTATTTTTCTCTCCGACGGACGTATAGTTTATACGCCCCTTGATTGGTTTCCCATTTTACGTTCCGCCAATCCTTCACAACGTGAGAAGTTCAGAATATCACCAAGAGGAATTCATTGGAGTGAATTAGATGAAGATATTCCGATTGAAACCTTTTTGGATGATTATAGATAAGTGCTTGGGTCGGAAAAGGCCTTCGAAGTTCGTCTTCGGGGGTCGTCTTTTCCTCCCCAAGGGGACTGGTACTTCCCGAATATTGTCGAATCCCTTTTAGACCATGTTCGGCTCGGTTGAGTAGTTAAAGTAAGCGAATGCATAACCTTTATATGTATGCTAAAAATAAGGAAAAAGGCTGGAGAGGGGAAGATGTTATTGCCGAGGAAAGCGCGTATCTGGTATCCGGGGGCTAATTATCATATCATGTGTCGCGGGAATCATAGGCATGACATTTATAGAGACGATGAGGATAGGCAGGTCTATCTCACTCTCCTTAGAGAAACAAAGAAAGAGTATAACTTTTACTTGCATTCATATTGCCTTATGACAAATCATGTTCACTTACATATGGAGACTGCGGACATTAACATAAGCATAATCATGAAAAGGATAAACTTGCTTTACGCTCAGTATTTTAATAATAAATATAACTTTGTAGGACATCTCTTCCAGGATCGTTTTAAGTCTGAACTTATTGAAACTGATCGGTATCACTTGGAAATTAGTAGATATATACACTTAAACTCTGTACGGGCTAATATGACAGAGCTACCGATCGATTATACCTGGAGCAGTTATCGTGTTTATATGGGTATTCGGCAGGACTCACTTGTCACTACCGAGAAAACCTTGGGCTACTTTTCTGAGCCAAGGGTTGAACGTTATCGCCTGTATGTAGAGAGCGAATTATTGAGTGGATGCTGTACGTCACTCAGGGGTTAGATTTTGTTTAGTAAGGTATTCATAGTAAGTTCCAGGGCGTACCACCTCAACATTACCGAATGTCTTGGAATAGAGAGCAGAATATAGCGTTCCACAAATTTTCAAAGGCAACCGCTATATTTAGAGGTTGTCTTTTATTCAGTTAAGAAGTGTATTTTATAGAAAATTGTGGTTTATCAGTAGGAAAACGGTAGATAAGGTCGAATACATTTAAGAAGGTGTTAGGATTTTTTCTGAAGCGCTTTGGGAAAGTTTGATTCAGGTGGATGTAGACGATAATCCAGATGAGGAGAGAGGAGGTTCACTAGAATGGCGACTGTTTGTCGTTCGTTTGCTTTATCTGGTATAAATGCTTATTTGGTGACAGTAGAAACAGTGACGCTTCATGGACAGCCCTCAGTCAATATTGTCGGAATGGGGGATACTGCCGTCAAAGAGGCGGCCCACCGCTTAGAGGCGTCCTTGACCTATGGACGTTTTGAGTTTCCCAAGCTCAAAGTAGTAATCAACTTAGCCCCGAGCGGAGTCAAGAAGAGTGGCTCTCATTTTGATTTGGCGATGGCAGTAAGTCTTTTGCAGGAGTCGGGACAGATCCTGGTCGATCCAGAAATGCTCTCAGATTCCGCCTTTATCGGTGAATTATCCCTCAATGCAGAGCTGCGTCCCGTCAGTGGAGTACTCCCGATGGTGATAGCGGCTAGAGAAAACGGTATGAGGCACCTTTTTGTCCCGATTGAGAACTATCGTGAGGCGAGCCTTGTTAAAGGTTTGGACATCTATGCGTTTAAATCTCTAGTTGAAGTCGCTGATTACTTACAAGGGAAACAGGAGTATTTTCCGCCGCTTTTTGAAGAAGTAGAACGATTATTCGATCCCCATGAGGGCCTTGACTTTGCTGATGTTCGTGGGCAAGATGTCCTGATCGAGTATATTGTTTCGGCCGTGGCTGGTGGGCACAATATCCTCATGATTGGTTCACCAGGCTGTGGGAAATCTATGATTGCGAAACGGATTTCAACCATTATGCCCGAACTTAGTGAGGAAGAAGCTCTTGAGATCACGAGAATCTATAGTGTTACAGGACATTTGCGTGAACGGGGAAGTTTGATTACAGAACGTCCCTTTCGGTCACCTCATCATAATGCTTCGATGAATTCACTCGTGGGTGGTGGAAGCCCTGTGGTTCCTGGAGAAATTTCTTTGGCTCATAATGGAATCCTTTTTCTCGATGAGATCGCGGAGTTTGACAAGAAGAGTTTAGATGCTCTTCGACAACCCATGGAAGATAAGGTCGTTACCGTTTCACGGGTTAATAGCACTGGGACATTTCCAGCTAATTTTATGCTCGTTGCTGCTATGAATCCGTGTCCTTGTGGGCATCATGGGCAATTACGGTGTCGATGCACAGATTATGAGGTTCTGAAGTATCGGCAGAAACTTTCTGGCCCGATCTTGGATCGGATTGAGGTCCATAAGTATGTTCAACCGGTGGATTTCTTCAATCTATCTGCCCAGGAGAAAGGGCGAAGCTCGGCTGAACTTCGAGAACGAGTTCAGAGGGCAAGGCGTATTCAACAAAAGCGGTTTGTTGGGGTCACTAATGTTAACTCGAATGCGCAGATGAGTGAGGCGATGATCAAAGAATTTTGTCAGCTCGATTCGGACAGTACCAAGCTTTTAAGTCTTGCCTTCGAAAAGTTTCATTACAGTGCAAGGACGTATAATAAGTTTCTTAAGATTGCGAGAACGTTCGCTGATCTCGAGGAGTCAGAGGTTATTCGTAAAAAGGATGTGAGTGCTGCTCTGATGAGTCGGGACCTGGATAAGGAACGAAGTGGCATGCTCGTGGTTTAAATGAGTTATTTGGGAGGTTGCTGTGGAGATTTATTGGCTTTGGCTAAGTCATCTTAAAGGAATAGGCCCAGCAACTTCAAGAAAGCTTGTGAACGGATTGGGTTCGCCGAGGGCAGTCTATCAGGCCACGCACGAGAAACTGTTGAGTATTCAGGGCCTTAGGTCGGGCCTCATTGAGACGTTATTAAGTCAGCGCTCTTTAGATACTGCTAAAAGGGTACAAGAGCTCATGCGAAGGTACGAAATTCATCTTTTAACCTATGATAATCCATATTTTCCTTACTATATAAATAGGTTTTCAAGCCTACCCGCAGTGCTTTACTATCGCGGGAATTTACGTTTACCGACGTCATGTATTGGAATTGTCGGAAGTCGGCGCTGCACCTCCTATGGAAAGGAAGTGGTTGCTGAAGCAGCAGCTTTCCTAGGTATGGCAGGGGTTACAGTGGTCAGTGGGATGGCGAAGGGTATAGATAGTTATGCCCATACAGCTTGCCTCAAGGCAGGGGGATATACCTTAACCTTCGTGGCGAATGGGGTGGATATCTGCTACCCTCCGGAACATCAAACGCTAATGGAGGAAATTATTGAGAATGGGGCCGTCATTTCTTCTTATCCTCCGGGTACGCGTCCGCGTCAGGAATATTTCCCGAACCGGAATAAGCTTTTGGCTGCCTGGGTAGATAAGCTTTTGGTCGTCGAGGCCACTGAACGGAGTGGAGCGTTGATTACGGCAAAGTACGCGCTGGAATATAACCGCAAGGTTTTGGCTGTTCCAAATAGTATTTATAGTCCGGAAAGTGTAGGAACGAATCGTTTGCTATTGAACGGAGCAGAGGTTTATCTGGAGCCGCGGCAATTGATAGACAATAATGAAATTGAAGTAAAGTGTTCTTCGGCTAATGATCAATTAAGCCCACCTCGGGCAATGAAAAAACAGGAGAAGTTGGATTGTACGACTAATCCCCAAGAACAGGCGATTCTTGATATGCTTGATCAGCCCCAGGCTGTCCAGAACCTTCTTAGTATATGTAATGGAGACTTGAGTGGCTTGCTTGAACTGCTTTGTCAGATGGAGCTTGAAGGAAAAGTTGTCGTCTCTGGACAGAAGGTGCAAGGAGTCAGATAAAGAAGTAAGGGTGCCTGGTGCCTGACACCAACTTATCAACCATCATGACTGGCGGCACAATGGGGAATGAAAATGGAGTGACGCACTAAATAAACAGGCACTCTTGTGAAATAGACAGGTGCCTGTTTTTAAATACCTTGTTACCAAAAACCATTTTCGTGTGAACTTATTGTTTAGTTTGTGAAAAGGTGGGGACAGGTGCTCGGGTCAGAAAAGGCTGAATATTTCGGTGTGGTAGAACTGCAATCCAAATTCGTCACTGGTGACAAATTTGACCTACACCCAGGCGCACATCCTTCTTGGGATCCCGAAAAAGGAAGGAGACCGGTGGCTGACGCTAACAATGATCTGAATTATCAGATTATTGTTAGCGCTAAATATTGTAGCATGTCAATATTGTTGGTGCAGTTGATAAACACAGCGTACCATACTCTAGAAATAGAAGCGAAACCTTCCAATACTTCGCTACCTCAATTAACAGGCAATAAAAAAAGAATGGAAATTGCCTTACTAACTCCAAGAAAGCAATCAAAATCATCTATCCCATTTTTTCAAAGTTATATTTCCAGTTATAGAATTAGAATTGTGTCGTGGACGTTAGTATGCTCCCCTTAAAATGACACACTACTACTCGGCGGAACGGTTCACTTTGCTCACCGTTCGCGCAGGTTCCTGGCCCCTTTCTTTTCCATACTTCCATTCAGATTCAGACTTTAGGACATGGTTTTTTCCTGTTTGTTCTGTTCAAGAGATAATCTGTACTTGTATTATGTAATTCTGCCAGTTTGATTAAAATTCCGGTTGGTAAATCCACCTCACCTCGTTCGTAATTGCTGTATATCCTTTGGCTGCAATTGAGATAAGCTGCGCGCTCGGTCGGGGACTGCTCGGGTCGGAAAAGGCCTTCGACGTTCGTCATCGAGGGTCATCTTTTCCTCCCTCGGGGACTGGTGCTTCCCGCAATTTGTCGACCCCCTTCAGATGGTTGGCAATAACTCCTTCTTAACGTAACGGTCATTATAGGCCGCAATGGTCATGATTTTTGATGTTCCAAATTAAGCAAACATCGTTACTGCGTAATTGTAATAAAAGTAAAGGGCTTAATTCATTATAATATTAAACTATTCTCATCTACATATGGTTAATTGACTTCAATTAGGGGTTAGAGTTTGTTGGTAAGGTATTCATAGAAAGCACTAGGGCGTACCACTTCAACGTTGCCGAACATCTTGGGAAAGTCATCTACATTAGCTGTTAACAGTATGTTACATTCGTGTTCCAGTGCTCCAAACATCACATGGATGTCGCAGGGGTCAATATCCTTCAGTTTTTTACCTTCGTTGTCAAGGGTGATCAGCAGTTCCTCTTTTCTTTGACCAGTTCGTAACATGAATAGGTTATAAAGGAAATGTCCTATTGGTTGGTTTGATTTTGTAACGTCTATCCAGAGTTGCCGACCTACCTGAATACGCTCGATGTTTTCAAAGTTTAAGAGTGGGGCAAATCCCTCAAAGAACAGATCAATTTCCTTCTCGGAGTACATAGTCTCTCTCATGCCCCTTCGGCAATTGCTATGAATTCACATACTACTACTTCAGTAATTACTGGTTCAAATAATGTGGGAATCTGGGCCAGTTCCAGGAGTTTATAGTTTATACCGCGGGTAAGGATCGCACTACAGAGAACGGTTGTATCAAATAACACTCGATCCATATCACAAGTCCCCTAAATCGTCCTCATCAATTGGAGGCAAACCTTCTCGTTTTGCCCATAGTTGTTCAAAAATGACCTCACTTTTAGAGACCCCCAAGGGGACCCCAAGGGGACTGGTACTTCCCGGATTTTGTCGAACTCATTCAAGGGGTTGGAAATGCTCTTTCTTTTCGTAATGTGCGTTATCGGTCGCAATGGTTAAAAATTAAAGGCGACCCTGGCATGAGTAAAGTGCAAGCAGCAAGTGGTGGCCTATTTTTTATTAAAATGGGTCCTGAGTGTTTACTGTCCCTTATATCCTTTCTAAAAATAATTAAGACTCACAATCTCGAAACAAAAGCAATCGACATCTGCCGACTGCTTATTAAATAAATGTTTGCTCCGAGAGTGTTTGTCCTACTCTTAATATATTGACTTCGATCAACGTCGTTCGTCACACTATTTGTGATTATTTTTGAACGCACTTTATAGACTCTTCACTCCACTTAGTAATAGGGCCTTTTGTTATTGGTCAGTCCCAACAGATAGTCGATACTGGTTTTATAAAATTGGGCAAGTTTCATTAGAGAAGAACTTGGAATATCAAGGGCCCCGCTTTCGTATCTTGAATAGGTTGCTTGGCTTACCTTAAGCAAGGTTGCAATATCTTGTTGTGTTAAATCTCTGTCCTCTCTTAAATCCCGTAATCGTTGGTACATTATATTCACCCCAACGTTATTCTATCGTATGCAATAATTGCATATTAAATTTTATACGAAAAACGTATAAAATGTTTGTGTTTAAACTATTATTGTGGGGTGATGAACAGTGGTAGATTATAAAGAGATGTATAGCATACTGTTCAACAAAATGTCGGATATCATTGAGGAAATTCAGCAGGTACAGCGTCAGACGGAAGAAATGTGCATACATAGTCAGGATAGGGAATTTGTTTTGATCAAGTCGGACAAGGATTCAGACCACCAAAATCAGAAAGAATAACTGCCTCGGCTTCGACAGTCCGTAGGCACGAGAAGTGCCTCGAACCCTTGCAGTACATAGGTGTTAAGGAAGCCGGTGCCTGACACCAACTTATCAACTTATTGTTTAGCTTGTGAAAACCTGGGTTCGATGTTGTAGGTGCGAGAAGTATATGACACTATGACTCTTGCTGAACGTAAGAGTTATTATCGGTCGTAATATGATGAAGCATGAGTAATTCATTTTGTATACCTAACTAAATCAAAGAGTCGCTTATTTTGGTAGATCCGTTCCTTACCAAGTTTTTCCGAGACTAAAAAGCCTTCTCTTTCAAGTGCGGTAAGGTAATTGACAGAAGTTCGTCTCGACACGCTTAAACCTTCTTCAATATACTGTATTTTAGTATAAAATTCGTAGAATAGTAGGTCGATAAGCTCCCTCGAATATATTTTGGGGAGCTTTTCTTTTATTTCAGCGGTCATAGCATCGACTTCTCTATTAATTCTTTTAACCAGAACCAAAGTCTCCTCAGAAGTTACCTCTATACCCTTAAGGATATATAGAATCCAAGCCTCCCAGTTTCCTTTGGTCCTTACTTCCTGTAAAAGTGTATAGTATGCTGACTTATTGCGAATAATGTATCGGCTCAAATACAAAATTGGACTATCCAACAATTCCTTTAGCACGAGATACAGAACATTAATAATACGTCCTGTCCTGCCGTTGCAGTCATAAAAAGGATGGATGCTTTCAAACTGATAATGGATCACAGCAAGTTTGATCAACGGGTCGATGCCGTCAAAATCTTCATTAACATACTTTTCGAGGTTTGCCATAAGCAATAGTAGTTTCTGCTCGCCACTCGGTGGCGTATAAATGGTTTCACAAGTTGTCTCATTCATTAAAACTGTGCCGGGTAATTTGCGAATACCAGCACGATTGTTTTCAATATGTTGTTGAATGTCCAGAATCATAGTTGTTGTGAGCATTTCTCGTTTTTTTACCTGCTCGTAACCATGCCATAGCGCAGTGCGGTAGCTTACGACTTCCTTTGCCGCGGGGTTCTTATATCCGGTCTGACTAATAGCTTTATATAACTCATCATGAGTCGTTATGATGTTTTCTATTGCGGAACTGTCTTTCGCTTCGTTAATGGTTATTGCATTTATTAAAATATGCTTGTTGGGTATGGTATCCGCATAACCTTTAAGCTCCGCAAGTGCTCTATTTGTTTTTGCAAGTTGTTTTAAAACATATTTTGTTTCAAGTTCTGTATCGGGTGGTAATATAGGTGAATTATATTCATTCATAGTACATGCCTCCTTTATATAGGCATTATATTTATATATTTTACCTATGTCAATATAACGTATACAAAATTATACACATTTATACCTACGTTCAGACAGAAAAAGCATCTTATATAACAAATAAGATGCTTTTGAGCAATTATAGTTTATTATTTTCTCGTTTTCCGCTCTGTCCGATAAGCATGATTTTCTTCTTCGAAGAACCCCGTGCCTGACAGTGCGGATGTGCTAGGTCGTAAAATGGACCTCGGTGCCTGACCTCGGTGCCTGACACCAACTTATCAACTTATTGTTTAGCTTGTGAAAACTAGAGTTCGATGTTGTAGGTACGAGAAGTATACGCAATCGAAACCTCTGCATAAAATTGCCGCTCACAGAGGCTGATAGATAGTGAATATACTGTTGGCGCTGATTAAAAAGTCCGAATCTGACGGTCTTACCTGTCTATAAGTTGACGAAAATAATGACTATGACGTTATCCTTGAAGAAAGGAGAGAGACACCTCTATTTAGATGTGGTAGCTACAACAGTAACACTAGAGGCGTCCTCCTTAACGACATGATCATTGCTTGTTTTGTTTACGAATCTATATATGCTGGATTCCCTTAACCGGTTGTTCTCTCCGGGGAACAGAAGAAGGTAGCAGTTGTGCATCAGCCTGCTGACCAGGGCAGCCGTCATTTGGCCATCATAAAGCACGTTAACCTAGCGTGAAAATTCCAGGTTAGTGTTCAGTATAATAGACTTCTGTTAGGATGAAAAGGCAAGAATGCTGTACAAAGCCAGAGAAGCTGAATTACGTGATCAGCTGACGAGGATAGAGGCCGGCGGGGAATAAAGAAAAAGCGGAAGGAAAGGAGAAGTTGCGAAAAAGCTTTTGGACTTTGGCTTGGAAGTCTCAGCAAATTCTTCGCTACTTTCAGCTTGCCTTTCTCCATGCCCTTTTCCATACCTTCGGTGATCAGTTCGCATAAGTATGGTCAATCGCTAGGGAATCGGTTAGACTAATGAGGTAACCCTTTCAGCGATGGTTTCCTTTCTTGGGTGTGAGAACCTTAGGATGAAACTACTGTCCAGTGTTATATAAAAAAAATTTAATGATAAAAAATTGCCAGCAGGAATTTATCCTTAAAGAATAGAAGAATTATACAGGACATACAATTGACAATAGAACAAGCTGTTTGGCATACTATGTTAATGTAGCAAAAATACTTTAAAAACGTATTTTTGCAGTTAAAAGAGTGGCCTTTCTCAGAATTTTACGGGGCAATATGGAGCAACATAGTATATCTTAGGGTCGGATATTGTGATGAGGAGAGGTGCTATTGGTGTACAGATTTATTGGAATTGAAGATTTAGCGGCAAATGCGTTGATTGAATTATTGGAAAAGAGCGGTTGCCGGAGGGTAGACTTTGAAACGCTTTTGAAGTATGGGAATGCAGTAACTAACGTTTTGCGCGAAAACGGCGATGAAGCGACACTTTTACTTTCAAAAGAATATACTAATGAATTAATAAGAAATTACTCTGATTTTTTTGAAATTGATCATAGCGATCAAAAGAATGATGCTATTGTTTTAAGAGAAGAAAAGACTGTTGAAGATTTGCGGAATCGTTTTAGAGCCTTTTTGACTTTGGACTATCTGCTTGCATTTACAGATAGTAAATCTCTTGCTGAATTAGGTGTTGCAGTTTGAGTTTTAAGCTTTTTAAGGATCCGATATATGGATATGTTGAAATAGACTCTGAAATTGTTCGAAGTATTATTGATACTGCTTGCTTTCAGAGGCTTAGGAACATCCGGCAAACGAGTTATGCTCCTTTGTATCCGGCTTCATTTCATAATAGATTCATCCATTCTATTGGTGTCTATCACTTAGGAAGAAAGGTATTTGACAGCGTACATAATTCGATGGGTTCCCTTGAACAAATGTTTCTTGAAGAGCTTGATAATGCTAAAAGGCTTTTTGAATTGGCATTGCAGCATGCGATGCGAAGCATAGATAAATATTTTGCTTTGTCTGAAAGTGGTTCAAGGTTTTTTAGTCTTGACTCTTTGACCCGGAATGGAGAAGATTTTGGCAATAAGGG
The DNA here is from genome assembly GCF_000802135.1 of Desulfosporosinus sp. BICA1-9. Lineage (NCBI taxonomy): Bacteria > Bacillati > Bacillota > Clostridia > Eubacteriales > Desulfitobacteriaceae > Desulfosporosinus > Desulfosporosinus sp. BICA1-9. Next base: position 1,198 of record NZ_JUEE01000229.1, on the reverse strand, counting down.
AAAGATTTCATTATTGGCTGATGAAGATGTACTGTACATAATGAAGAATGTTTATTCTGATGACTTGATGGATGAGTATTTTTTCAGAGGCTCCAGGCGACATCCTCTTTGGAAGTCAGAAGCTGAATATAGGGCCCTTTTTGATAATGAATTGGGAAAAAATAAACTGGATGAATTTGAAATTACTTTTAAAGAGATTGAGAAGTATCTAATTGATTATTTCTCCATACCTGTCATCAACGAAAAAGTCCTTGAACATATTGAAAGAGAAGAAAGAAAAATTATCGAAAAAAAGAGTACTATTCCAGATAAAGATTATAAAAATTTAATGGACGGGATGAAAAAAATCAAAAAATGGGTTGATTGCCTGAGCAGGATTGCCTCCGAAAATGATATTCTTTTCGACTTTGTGATTATTAGTGCAAATAAATTTAAAAGTGGATTTTTGAAACAAGATTTGGAAAAAATCCTAATCGTTTTTCCATCTCTGAAGTTAATTCCATCTATCAAAGAAGTATCGACGATTTTAACTTCTGAAAAAACGAGAGACAGTTTTTTTTATTTATTCTATAAAAGCAAAGATCATGATGGAAAAGATAAAGAAGTGCCTGTAAAGGCTATTGCAGAGGCATTAGCGGGGGAATTATTTGTATTTGTAACGTGAGATAAGGACATAGCTTAGGACATAGCTTCTTTCGGGAACCCGGTGCCTGACACCAACTTATCAACTTATTGTTTAGCTTGTGAAAAGGTACTCGGCTCTTACTCAAATACGAATATACGGGTTGACCAGCTTTATAGTGTCTGTTACAAAAAGCTGAACAGCACCAAACATAAGTTCTTTAAAAATAATTACACCCCTATCCATGGTGTGGTAAAATTAAGGTGACAAAACCAAAATTATCACACAGGAAGAGGTGTAAACCTTGCATATACAGATAGACATGTTCTCACCCCTATATTATAGCACACTTGGTTTTGATGCGGATCTCATTGATTATCTTTCTTTCATTAAAGATGAATATATCCGCTTTCTGTTCCCACGGCCCATCCTTGATCCTCGGGGACGTAAGCCTTGGGATGCCGTCATCTTATTTCGCATGCATGTTTTGTACTTCACTCGTCCTGAATTTGTCTCATTTCGGCAAATGTGCACAGAGTTGGCTAAACCCAAACATCAGGACTATCGCAATTTCCT
>NZ_JUEE01000228.1:0-16285 GCF_000802135.1 Desulfosporosinus sp. BICA1-9 | reverse complement strand
GCCACATTTCCTGATACCAGTCTAATCTTAAGCATTGTACATAATGAAAAGAAAAAAGCAATTGAAGGACTTAAAAAATTCACAGAAGAAGGTAACGAAGACCACTGCCTGGATTGCGATAAGACCAAACGAATCAGCGAAAGCGAAGCATATGAAATCACCAAGAGAATAATGAAAGGTAAACCAGTAACGGCTTTACAGAAGATGGACCAGGATGCACGAAACAAAATATTGAGTCGTTTAAGAAATGATGGATTAAGCCTGCGGCAAATATGCAGGATCACTGGCTTTCCATTCCATATTGTCCGAAAGGCTTAGACGTTGACACAGAAGAACCGTCCCCTTGTGTCCTGTGTGTCCTGTCCCCCAATAACTAGTGGCCATTGTTTTTGCTCGAACCAAGCGGCGGGTGGATGAACTTTCCGAGGCATTGAGCAAGCGTGGTTATTCAGCGGAAGGAATTCACGGAGACTTGACCCAGAGCAAGAGAGAAGGGGTAGTTGAAGAGTTACTAGCAGACAATGACTCGGTGACCCTTTTGTCCGCCGCGCTGAAAATTATAACGAAAGAACCTGAAACCGTAGAGGTCCGATTGACTGAAGCGGCACCCATGCGGGGGAGAAGCATGGGAAATGCAAGACCTCAGCAGAGGAATTATAACAGGGACGGTCATGGACAAAAGGTTGATTCCTGGGCTAGAGGAGCTAAAAGAGATGTTCGTGGAGGCGGTGCCGGAGCTACCGCTCAAAGGGGTAGGGATAATAAGAGAAAGGGATAAGGGGATGTTCCTGTTCTCAGTGTTGATGTTACTAAAGCAGTGATGTCCTTCATTGCAATACAATAAAGTTAAAGTTTTTAAGTACCAATAATAAAGAGACTTAAATATTTTACTTTTTATAGTGAGTATCACAAAAACTTTACGATCATTTAAAGTAATAGCATAATTGGATAGCCCCTCTATTGCAAGAAATACCTTCATCTACAAACGATTCTACCATGTGTAATCAAAAGAGCCCTCGGCTGCCAGGGCTTTAATTGGTTATTCTCGCTTTTCATTCCATAATTATCGTATGATTAACCAAATCCTGGGTACAATATCCCTCAGGGCCTTTATTCCTCCTCATTGCTCTCATCGGGAACGCGGTGGGGGCTTCTTTTGTACCAAAATGGTATTTGTATAAGAATGTAATGATAACATAACTAAGGATCCTTAGAAACATATAGAGAGCATACTAAGCCAATAGAGCTCTAAAATGCAAATTGAAATAATTTTCCCCTGAGGACTTCCAATGGAGGTGATTTCCTTTGTTTGAGCCTTTAACCATAATATTAAGAGTAGTTTTAGCACTGATACTACTTCTTGCAGCCACCAAATTTTTAACAAAAAGAAGTCTAGCTCACCTTACTTATTTTGATTATGTGGCAGGAGTAACACTTGGGACTATTGCAGGTAACCTAGCCTTTAATCTTAAGATAGGTATTTTAAATTTTATTCTTTCAATAACAGTTACAACACTAATTATCGTGTTAGTCGCATATTTTTCACTAAAATACGAGCCACTTCGTAGAGTTCTAGCTGGCGAACCGACTATTCTAATTAAAAATGGAAAGATCCTTGAAAATAATATGGCTGGGTTAAACTATTCTTTTGATTATTTAGTTCAGCAACTCAGACAGGAAAAAGTTTTTGATATAGATCAAGTTGAATTTTCAATTCTTGAGCCAAGTGGGAAATTGAGCGTTCAGCTAAAATCACAATTTAGGCCATTAACTCCCCAAGATCTAAATTTGTCAACCAGTTATGGAGGACTTGCAACCGAGGTAATCTTGGACGGTAAAATAATTGGAAAAAATCTACTACAAAGTGGATTAAACCATGAGTGGCTCTATCAAGAACTCAATAAAAAGGGAATTAAAAACACAGAGGATGTTGCTTTTGCTGTGCTGGCTACTAATGGCAACCTTTATGTTGATCTTTATCGGGATGAAGAGTAGACCCCTTTTGTTGAGGTAACCATATTTATTTTCCAGCTAAGTTTTTCACTTCTTCACTGGTTATGTTTCTTGATTTATTTATGCGTGATCGTTCTAATAAATCTACAAACGCTTCCAGTCGCGTCTGTACCCCCGTATGTCCAGTATGTTCATCCATGGTTAATTTCATAATCGGAATTTGATAGTCGTTTTGAACTCTAGGTAAAACCTCAGAAGCTACTATTTCAGGCATACAGGTAAGAGGAAATAGCTGAATAACCCCATCAAACCCTTCCTGGGCAAACTTTACGGCAGCCCCTACACTTTCTTGACCATGTCCTCCTACAAAATGGGCCAAATAGGGCTTGGCTAGCTTATGGTAAGAATTCATGGAGCGGTACCCATCAATTAACCCTCGGAATACGTTTTCTCCTACCCACCCGGATAAATAAATCGAGCGGTCGACGTGAACGCCCAATTGACCGAGCTGCTGTTCAACATCTGCAGAACTAAACGGATCGAGAACAGTATAAATTTCTCCTACTATGCCAATACGTAGAGGTTCTCCGATAGATTCATCCCTATCAGCATTCTGATGACTAAATTGCCGTTCACGAATACTTTCTTTAAGCCAACGGACCACTTCTTGTACTCCTGTATAACTCATAGTTTGGGCCATTCGCCTTTTTGCTTCGTCGTATAATTTCTCTGCTTCTTGAGCTAATCGCGGTCGCGCTGCATGGATCATATCTTCAATTTGATCCAAAGCAATAATTTTTTGATAGGCGAATCGCATTGCCTGAAGAATTTTAACCCAGGAGACTTTTTTGCCTACCAAATAGCGGATACGCTGAGCTAATCCAAGAAAACTTCCATCCGGCGGTTCAAGAATCACCACATCATAAGGGTATCCTGCATCTTTGAGGATTTGACGTTCAACTTCTCCGTAATAGCCGAAACGACAAGGTCCGATTCCTCCGGTCATTGCTATCGTATCAGCACCCTTTTCCGCCGCCTCAATAAAATTACCCAGGTTAAGTTTAAGCGGGAGGCAAGCGGATTCGGGTGAAAATCTGGTACCAAGCGTAATGGTACGCTTGCTGTTTTCTGGAGGCACAACAACATCTATGTTGACCGATTCAAAGAGTGTTTGTGCCATAATCCAAAGGTTACCCATGTGTGGAAACGTTAATTTCAACAAAGTGACCTCCTTTTGTGTCAAGCGTTTTCCTAATTATCTCAAAATTCTCTGATACTTTTAATATATTTCTATCCAATTGTCCTTCTCCTCTTCAATTCTCATTATTATTTTTTCTGTTTGTCTTATATTTATTTGTAAATTCATCCAGCACGCGAGTTCAATGGAGAGTTAAGGCCGTTCGAGATCGAGTTTGAGTTGAGTACGTGCAATTGATTTTTGTATAAGATGTAGAAAGGGGGGCCCGTTAAGCTCTCCCCCTTTTGGTTACATAAAATGGAACAAATAACTTCTTGTAAGTTGGTGTGGCTGTATTTCTTCAAGAAGCCTCATCTACCATTCTAATCCTATTATATCCAAGTAGTGAGTCTGTACGCTGGTATGTTTTGTCTATTCACCCCCTCGTATGATAAACCAAATCCCGGGCATGATAATTCATAAGACACATCTCCCCTTTAGCTTCGCTCTCACCCAAAAACGGTGGGGGCCTCTTTTATACCCAAATGGTATTTGTATAAGATTAGATAAAAGAGTAAGGCCCAGGCGCGATGCGGGGACCATACTCTTTTAACATATTTCGACAATACCATTACCTTTTATACGGTTGATGTTACTATGGTATTATATTAGAATATCCAACCTATATGTCTCCCGGATCCCACAGTTCAAGCATTGACTGCGCAAAAAGTCAGTTCCACCATTGTGGTGGGCGGCAGTTACGTTATCCCGGAAGCTATTACTCAGCGTTTGCCAGGAGTGGTACGTTATGCTGGAAGTGACCGTTATGCGACTTCAACGGCTATAGCCCAGGGGTTAACCCTTAATACGGACCGGGTTTATGTAGTGACGGGTCTGAATTTTGCCGATGCCTTAACCGCCGGGAATTTGGCTGCGCATTCTTTTTCTCCGGTTATTATGGTTGATAATACCATACCAGAAGCCCGCTTCAAGTTTCTTAACCGCCCACAAAGGAACAACCACCGATCTGGTCATTGTGGGAGGGACAGGGATTATCAGCGCAGATCAAGAAACCAAACTACGTACGCTAGTTCCTAATTTAGTTCAGCCCCAGGAAGGAGTTACAACACGCCAGCAGGTGGATGAAACAATCAGTGGTTTGGCAGTCTGGGAAAAGGCTACTATCCAAGCGGCCTTTACGCAAGCTGCTTCAGGTGAAATTATTGATCCTACGGTCTATAATTGGCCCACTGTCGGACTGGGTCGGCTGGACCTCTACGACGGCTTGTCCTCTTATCTGTCGGCTAATGAAGGTGATACGGGAGGCATAAATCAAATAAAGTGAATTAAAATTAATCACTTATAAATAAGCATTGCATTGAAGGATAGTGGCTGCAAGAATATTGGAAAGTTTAGAGAAACGCAAATTTTTCTAAAGCCCTATGTTTCCTCAAATATACAAGAGTACAATCCCACTGCGCCGGAAGATCTGGAATCAGCTTTAGATGACTTTGAAAAATTTATAACAGCAGACGACAACATTGATGTACTCATAAAGTCTGTACTTGTTCATTACCAATTTGAAATAATCCACCTGTTTGAAAAAGGAAACGGCAGAGTTGGCAGAATACTTGCCATGTTGATGTTATTGCAAAATAAAGTGTTATCAAAACCGGTTATCTCACTGTCATATGATCTCTTCCAGGATAAGGCTGAATATTTTGATAGGCTTTCAAGCACACAGCTCAACGGAAATTATGCACAGTGGGTGAAATTTTTTATCAAAGCTATAATCGTAGCGGCAGACAACCCTATAAAACAGATAGAAAGCTTTATTGCTATAAGAAATAAGAATATAGAAAAAATAATGGTACTCGGTAAGGCATCAAAGAATGCTATGCTTGTGTATAAGTATATTGAAAAAAATCCCATAATAAAGATACCATCCGTTGCCAATGAATTAAACTCTTCTTTATAATACGGTGGCCAAAGTCGTAGAAGCTATGGTTGGCTGTGGAATATTGAAACAGGCGAACAACCAATCAAGGCACCGGCATTTTATATATGAGGATTACGTAAAGATATTTGATAGGGTATAGAAATTAGTTTAAATGGCGGTGAAGGCATGGTAAGAACAATACATATTCTCTGCGCATCACTCACAGGAACCATAACCCTTGGACGAGGAATATGCGATGACAACATGCTAAACAATATGGCAGGGTGAAAATAGTGAGTTTTCCGTCATAAAAAATTTGATACTCTTATGAAAGATAATAGAGGGGGTGCAGAAGTATGCCAAATTTAAATGCCAAAGAATATGCAAGTTTTGAGAGTATAAAACACATTTCAGAAGATGGTTCCGAGTTCTGGTATGCTCGAGAACTTGCTGCCGTGCTTGAATATACACAATGGAGGAATTTTGCAAAAGTAATAGATAAAGCAAGAATTGCTTGCAAAAACTGGATATGACATTGACGACCATTTTGCTGAGGTCAGTAAAATGGTAATTTTATAATAGGCAATTTTTCTGAGCGGGAAAAAATTAATTATAAATGCTGTGGAGGGGGTTAAATTTATGTTAACACCGGATAAGCTGAAAAAAGCATTTAATAAAGTAGAGGATGAAAACTGGATATTGCGGTCGTTTCTAAAAGAGCAGGAGCCTGAAGAAGTGGACAAGCTTGTGAATGACCTTCACAAAGAGTTGTTTGAAGGTTTTGACTGCGTTGCATGTTCCAATTGCTGCAAAGACATTGTTCCGCTAGTTGAAGAAAATGAAATAAAAGTGATTTCGGAAAGATTGAGAATGACAGACGCCGCATTTACAGATAGATACCTTATTAAAACGGATGAGAGCTTTAGGATTAATAAAAAACCCTGCCCGTTTTTAACAGAAAACGGTTGCTCAATATATGACTACAGGCCTGAAAACTGTAGAGAATACCCATTTACTCACAAAGATGAGATTGGGTCACGGCTTATTAGCCTTGTTGAAAACTGCGCGGTCTGCCCTGTTATATTTGAAATTTTTAAGCGTCTTAAGAAATATTACAGGGATGAATTTGAAGAATATAAAGAAGGGTATCAGGAATTGTGGGGGTAGAAAAGAGAAGGAGAAGAGGTATGTCTGTATTTAAGTTATAAGGAATTTATAGAAGAAGTAAGGGTCCGTTTAGGGACTCTTTCTACCGAAGATTAAGGGCCAAACCACTTGGCTTTGGAAGTGTGAGAATGAGTGTCAAGCAGGTAGGCATCCGTCAGATTGATATGGAAACAGGGGAATGGCATGCCGACCGCAATTCTTGGAGAACAGTCCTAAAGTGGCTGTATAAATTGAAAGAAACTTGAATTGAGAGAATGATCAGCAATAATTTTTTGCCCTATCTTGACAGAGACTAAAATTGTTCAGCCATTTTTCATACTTGTTCCAGTTTGAATTGTGTTATAATGGAAATAATCAGTGACTTGAACCATCGCAATGAGCAGCCATAGAATTGAATTATTTACAATAAAAATGATGCAAATTATGGTATGATTAATAAAAGTTAAAAGGATGGTGAAAAATTATGAATCAGATAGCGGTCAACATGTATCTGCCTGAGGATGTGTTATTGGAGATAAACGCAATGCATATAGAGGGCAAAACCCTTGAGGATAAACTAAAACTCAACCTTTCCATAGGTCTCTTCGTATCCAAAGATATAAGTCTTGGAAAGGCAGCCCAACTTGCAGGCAAGTCTTTATCAGAATTTATCAATATCCTTAACCATTTGAATATTCCTGCTGTTGAATATACAGAGGAAATGTATGAAGATGACCTGAAATTCATGTCCAACCACGAAAGCGAGAGGCCCAGTGTATAAATATTGTATCAAATTCCAGCCCGCTGATATTTCTGAGTAAGATAGGCAGGCTGGATGTACTAACCCAGATATTCAATAAGATATACATTCCTTATGCTGTATATGAGGAAACTGTATAATCAAAGATTTTAAATCCGATATAACAGAGCTAATGAACGTCGATTTTAGGATATCGCCTACGCTACTACAAAGAATACTTGATGATTTAAATTGAGCCGGAACTGCGAACCTATTTTTTACTCTCCCGTCTGTGCAGGTGGGCTGATGGGCAATGCACAGCACAATATAAAACTTTGGTAATAACTACGACTATTCTATCAATAGTAAAAGAAGATCGCTTTATGCATAGCTGACCATCTGCAATTATCGGAAATGTTGCGGGAGGTCATTTATTTTTTATGTAAGACTTGACACAGGCTAAGGAAAAGTAAGAAGACGACTATAGTGAACTCGTTCAACTAAAGTTGAACATTGAGTCTTCGGCATAAGTCTCCAGTGGAGACTTATGCCGAAGGCGCAGAGCCACTGACGAATACTTCACGCCGTAGGACGGACTCTACCTCCTTCGCCGCCAAGTGTTCCTATTGGGGAAGGCGGCTCGGCGAAACCAATCCTCAGCGCTATAGTATTCGTTAAGGGCGGTGCGCTTTCGGCGATACTCTCCACTGGAGACTATCGTCAACGAAACGGAGCCGGGGGTCCCACTTCCACTTGTAGAAGTGGGAGTCTTATATGGATAAATTATAAAATACTGTTCATAATTAGAACAGGTCTCAATTTAGGGGAAGTAAAAAAAGGATTTGTACTCGATTCTTGAAAAGATATTGACAAGACTTATTAAGAGGAGGCAAATATTATGGTTATAATTTGTCATCTTATTGGGCTCGGTGAATGTGAAGGGATTATATATGAATGATATTAAAATGTTAGATGAAGTTTATAATATGATTACAATTGCAAACAATAAACTGTTTTATATATGGGCTACCCAGATAGTCTTTACTTGGAGATGGTGGTTAGAAATTATTTTAATCGTTTTGCCTTGGATTGTATGGGTTAAAATTCGTAATAGAAAAGATACTGTAAGATTACTGTTTATAGGATTGTCGGTTGCTATAGCAACCAGTACTTTTGATAATATTGGAATATCTTATGGTTTATGGCATTATGATTGGAAACCATTTCCTTGCTTTTATTCGTTTTTCCCTTGGAATTATTCGTTATTTCCTGTTGTGGTAATGCTTTTATTACAGTTTAAACCTAAAGTTAATCCTATTATTAAAGCAGTAGGATTTGCCTTTTTGTGTGCTTTTGTCTGTGAACCATTTGCTAATTGGATAGCTCTGTATGATCTGAAAAATTGGGAATTTTGGTATTCATTTATTATTTATATACCTTTGTATTTAATATTCAATTATATATACAATAGTAGACTCTTTAATAACCCCTACAGAGAAACTTGAATCCAGTTTTTAGTCAGGAAGTCTCGCCCTTTGATAATCACTTTGTTTCTTACGACTTCGACGACTAGACCTTCACTTTGGTTAGGGAGGGCTTGTCCGTTGGCATCGCGTGGAAGAGCGACAGAGGAACTGTTTACCATGGTAAACTCTTGTTTGAGGATTGTCGTTGAAAGCTTCAATTGACGGTGAATATGGCCGGAGAAGAAAATTACCTCTGGAAAGTGATTCAGGATTTCTCGTAGACGATCAGCCTGGATAACAAAGTCTGGCTTACTTAAGGTAGAACCCAGCCGAAGCAGTGGTTGATGGAGAAATACGAAAATGGGTTTACCAGGTGTATGATTTTCCCTGAGCTTTGACTCCAGCCAACCCAACTGCTCTTCTGATAGATAAGCTCTATCGCCATAGGCAGGATCAGTCATTGCCGATTTCTCTGAGCCAAGAAAAATAAAATGATAGCTATTTAAATATTCGTCATAATAAACTTTACTACGCTTTGTAAAATCGAGAAACCGACCGAGTGCGGCTTCGTTTGTTTCACCGTTAGGGAAGGTTTCAGGACTCCAGGCATTTGTGATGGGGTTATGGTAAGCTTTGTAAAATTCGTGGTTTCCAATCGTGTAATAAAGCGCTGGACGATTATTCTTTCGCTTAATAAGTTTTTCTAAAGTATCGTAGTCTTGCGGCAGCCCATCACCTAAATCACCGTTGATTACTAAATTTGGGACCTTCAGCTTTTCCATATCAATGAGCATCTGTTGAAATTTGTTTTGGGTTACGGGGTCAGTACTTTTTACGTGAGTGTCGCTAATTACCCCAAAACGCAAATCTGGTGTAATCTCTTGCGACTCATCTGTTTGTGACCTTAGAGAAGAGTTGATGGGAGATACATAAGATTTGCCGAGAGTCGGTAAACTTCGAACTTGATTTAGAGAGAAAGCAGCTTTGGATCCAGATACATTGACAGTAAGAAGAAACATAAAAGGGAGCAGAAGCAGTGGAAGCAGTAGAAGCTTTCTCATAGCCTTCCTCCAATCAGAGTGTTATGGATAATTCCATTATGCATGCTTGTCTCCTCTTTGAACAGTGGATGATTACTGGAAAAAGTGTGACATTGATTACGAATTCTCAGCCAAAATAAGATATAATTAAAATTATTGAAATTCGGACTGGGAGTGAGTTAATGTGCAGGTACGGTCGTTTCTGATTAGCTATCTAACTAAAATGAAGGGTAACAAGAGAACTACTCCCCTTATTTCCCCTCCACCGTTAGATGTGATCCTTTCTTTATTAGGTACTCTTTTTGGCATATGGGCTATTACGTTTTTATATAACACGTTTGATCTGATGATTGTGGCATCGTTTGGCGCATCTGCGGTTCTAATTTACGGGGTTCCTGATGCTCCTCTCTCACAGCCTCGTAATGTGGTATTCGGCCAAATATTTTCGGCAGCGGCGGGTGTTACAACGTTTATGATGTTTGGTCTAACCTGGTGGACGCCTGCCTTAGGCACGGCACTCGCTTTGCTGATCATGCTTCTAACAAAGACAACACATCCACCAGGGGGAGCAACCGCATTATTTGCCGTTTTAGGGAAAGCCCAGCTTGATTATATAGTGACTATAGCAGGTGGAATGGTCATCTTAGTCGTGGTCGGAGTCCTTACAAATAACCTATCACCTAATAGACACTACCCAAGGTATTGGCTTTAATTCGAGGTTCGAGATTATAAAAAAGAAACGAAGAATTGAGTTTGAAACTTTGGGGCCAAGAAAGAAGTTTATTAATTATCAAGGACAAAGAAAGGGGGCGATAAAAATGTTTAAGACTATTTTGGTCCCGACGGATGCTTCTGAGACAGCACAGCGTGCGTTGATGGTTGCTTTAAAGATTGCCAAGAAGTTTGCTTCCCGTATCGTCCTTCTGCATGTTGTTTTCACACCGGAGGCTTTAGGATATACACTCTCTAGTGGAATAAGTGTCCCTCAAGAAGAAATTAGTATTTATGGGGGAGAGGCTTTGACGGTAACTTTGACCAAAATTGACCCTGGGAAAGTACCTATCGAAAAGAAGTTAATTCCAGGACATCCAGCGGTTGCTATTCTAGAAGAGATTAAGAATGGAGAGGTAGACCTGGTGGTTATGGGTAACCGCGGATATGGACCGATCGCTGGTTCCTTGCTGGGTAGTGTTAGCCAACGTGTTTTAAGCAAGGCAGAATGCCCGGTCATGATCGTTAAATAAGAAGAGTCATGAGAACGCACAGCAGTTACTGAGCGTTCTCATTATTATTTTATTAGAGTTATTCAGGTAAGTTTTCTGGACAAATAGGTGAATCAGATGATAATGTACTTATTATTGATAACCATCGGATAAGGAAAACTGACTTCGGGTGGAGTTTTACTCATCTGAAGCTTAAACTACTTATCCAGGGCTTAGTAAATGAGAATCATTAAGGAAGTGAACTAGTCTTGTCAGAAACACAGTATAATGCAGAATCTATCCAGGTCTTAGAAGGTTTGGAGGCAGTTCGCAAACGACCTGGAATGTATATCGGTTCCACTGGGAGTAGAGGTCTGCACCACCTAGCTTATGAAATTATTGATAACGCCATCGATGAGGCTGGAGCTGGATTTTGTGATCGAATCGAGGTCACTATTAATCCAGACGGATCCATGAAGATCGATGACAATGGGCGTGGAATTCCAGTTGACATACATTCTGTCAAAAAAGTTTCGGCTGTACGTTTAGCCTTTGAGACGTTACATGCCGGGGGGAAGTTTGATGGGAATACCTATAAAACATCCGGAGGATTGCATGGCGTCGGGGCAAGTGTCGTAAATGCCTTGTCTGTTTACTTGACCGTCGAGATAAGACGGAATGGAAAACGTTATCGTGTTGAGTATATCAATGGTGGTCAGCTTAAAGCAGATTTACATACCATCGGGAAAAAGGTGACAGGAACAGGTACATCGGTCGTTTTCAAACCGGACCCCCTTATTTTTAAAGAGACAACGGTCTTCAAATATGATACCCTGCGCAGTCGTTTGATGGAGCTTTCATTTCTCAACAATGACTTAACTATCGTTCTGACAGATTTACGCGGAGAGCCTAAATCGGAAACCTTTTATGCTCAAAATGGCATCATTGGCTTTATTGAACACTTAAATAAAGTATCGGGTGTTTCCCCAGTGCATAAGAAGCCCATCTATTTCAAAGGGGAAAAAGATGATGTCGTTGTGGAGTGTGCCATTAAGTACAACGATGGAGACGACGAATCTCTGCATTCCTATGTTAATAATATCCCTACAGATGAGGGTGGGACTCATGAGTCGGGATTTCGCACGGCTTTGACCAAAGTTTTTAATCTTTACGGACGGCGGAATAATCTTTTCAAAAAAGATGAAAATCTAATTGGCGACGACCTTAAAGATGGCTTGACTTGTGTACTATCACTCAAGATTAAAGAGCCTCAATTTGAGGGGCAGACTAAAACCAGACTTTCTAATATGGAAGTTGAAGGGATTGTTCAGTCGCTAACTAATGAGGGGATAAGCCAATTCTTTGACCAAAACCCTGCTGTTGCTAAAGAGGTTATCAACCGGTCCTTGACGACTTGCCTACTGAGATTAGCTGCTAAGAAAGCTAAGGAACTGAAAAAGAAGGCTCGTGATGCTGAAGTTAAGGCCTTAAGCGGTAAACTCGCGGCCTGTAGCGGGAAGGATAAATCTCGTAATGAACTCTTTCTTGTCGAAGGGGATAGTGCAGGAGGTTCTGCTAAAATGGGTCGTGACCGACGGTTCCAAGCGATCCTTCCATTGCGAGGAAAAGTCATTAACACCTACCGAGCCAAGATCGATAAAGTTCTAGAAAATGAGGAGATTAGGAGCATTATCACAGCAGTAGGCTCTGGTATCGGAAAAGAATTCGATTTAGAGAAGGGTAATTATGCTCGTGTTTGTATTATGACAGATGCTGACATTGACGGAGCACATATCCGCTGTCTGTTGTTGACATTTTTCTATCGCTACATGAAACCGCTAATTTTAAACGGACGAGTTTTTATTGCTCAATCTCCGTTATATAAAGTTGAGAAAGAACGGGGCAAGATAATCCGCTACGCTTTTGATGAGAACGAACTTAAGAAAGAACTCAAGGAATTGGGCAAGACAGCCAAGATTTCACGTTATAAAGGGCTTGGGGAAATGAATCCGGAGCAACTTTGGGAAACAACCTTGAATCCAGCCAATCGACGCATGATTCAGGTGACGATCGATGATCTTCTGGAGGCAGAACGGAAACTGAGAATCCTCATGAGTGAGCAAGTCGAGCCAAGACGTGATTTTCTGATGGAGAATATTGTGTTTACTGACGATGATATGTAGAATTTTTGGAAGGGGTTAATACCCAATGAGTATATTAGAGGACAACATTAGCCAACGTCCCCTTGAAGACGTTTTACCAGAATCGTTCTTGGGTTATTCCAAACATGTTATATTGCAACGGGCTGTTCCCGATGTGAGGGATGGACTAAAGCCAGTTCATCGTAGAATTCTTTTTTCGATGGACGAAATTGGGATGCATACGGACAAACCATATAGCAAGTCTGCGCGTCTGGTAGGGGACTGCATGGGAAAATACCATCCCCATGGCGACTCGTCAATCTACGATTCCGCAGTACGTATGGCCCAACCCTGGTCCACACGCTATCCTATGGTGGATGGTCAAGGGAATTTTGGCTCAATTGATGGAGACAATGCGGCGGCAATGCGTTACACAGAAATGAGAATGACGCATTTATCTCAGCTCATGACCCAAGACATCGAGAAAAATACGGTCCTTTTTAAAGCAAACTATGATCAACGCTTGAAAGAACCTGTCGTTCTCCCTAGCCCTTTCCCCAATCTGCTGGTTAATGGGGGTTCAGGAATCGCTGTAGGTATGATGTCTAATATGCCTCCCCATAATTTGAGGGAAGTTGTAGCCAGTGTGATCCTTCAAATCGATAATCCTCAGATAACGGTCGATGAGCTCTTAGAAAAGGTGAGTGGACCAGACTTCCCTACCGGTGGAGTGATCATCGGCACTGAGGGGATCGTAAATGCCTACAAAACTGGGCGTGGAAAAGTCACGATGCGTGGCAAAGCGATCATTGAACAAGGGAAAAATGGTAAAAGCTTAATCGTAATTACTGAGATTCCTTATCAAGTTAATAAGTCAACCCTCGCTGCCAAGATAGAAACGCTTGCTGACATAGGTAAAATCGAGGGAATAAGTGAAGTTAGGGATGAATCTGATCGAGAAGGGATTCGTCTTGTGGTTGAATGCCGCAAAGAAGCGGATCCTCTCAGCGTTTTACGCCTTTTATATAAGTTTACCCAGATGGAAGATACGTTTGGGATTATTAACTTAGTGATTACAGCAGAAGGCACTCCGAAGGTTCTGGGTCTAAAGGAGATTAATGCTGCATTTATCACCCATAGAAGAATTGTTGTCACCAAGCGCACAGAATTCGATTTAGAGAAGGCACGTTTGAAAGCACACATTCTGGAAGGATTGGTTATAGCAATCAATAATCTTGACGATGTGATTGCCATAATTCGGGCCAGTAAGACCCCTTCCTTAGCTAAGGCTAACTTAATTACTACTTTTGAACTGTCTGAGATTCAAGCACAAGCAATTTTAGAGATGAAACTTCAACATTTAACGAACTATGAACTGGAGGGCATTAAAAAGGAGCATGCCGATGTCTTAAAGTTGATAGCTGAGTTAGAAAGTATTCTTTCGGATGTGAATAAAGTCTACAGCATTATTAAAAAGGAACTCAAAGACATTTCCGATCAGTATGGAGATGATCGACGGACCATCATTTTGCCCGAAGAAATGAGAAATCAATTTGATCTGAGTTCTTTTGATGAACCTGACAATCTCATCGAAGTTATGCTCACAAAGAATGGCTATATAAAAAGGACAACACTCCAAGTCAAGAAAAACAAAGCTAATGCCCTGATCTGTGTTTTCAAAGATGGAGATAGTTTGGCTGAAAAGATAACTTGTTCAGAAAAGGATACACTTTATTTCTTCAGCCAAACTGGAAAATTCTACAGTATTAATGCCAAAACAGTTCCTGATGTCGGCTATAAAGATAAAGGTGGTCCACTAACCAATCTATTTCCTTTGCCACAGGGCGAAAAAATTGTTTCTACTTTATCCATCAAAGACACTTCGGACGGAGTTCACCTTGTATTTGTTACCAAAGATGGACAGGTTATGCGCAGTCCAGCTAGTGATTTTGTAAACTCTCGTTCTCCCGAAGCCATTGGGCTCAAGGAGGGTGACTCAGTGGTTAAAGTCTTCCTTAGCCATGATCCAAGGGATTTATTTTTGGCAACCCACAAAGGACAAGCGATCCGCTATGGAGAGTCGGAAATTAATCCTATGGGTCGAAAATCACGGGGTGTTAAAGGAATAGCCTTAGGCGATGAAGATTGGATTGTCGATGCCTTGTTATTATCTGATTCTGAAGCAGAGAGTTCGTTAAGAGATCTTATAACTATCACTGAACGCGGATTTTTAAAAAGGACTTCCTTTACCGAATTCAAACCCCAGGGACGCGCAGGAAAGGGGATTACTATCAGCAAGGTAGACCCTGTAGTAACAGGTTTTATCGTAGGGATCGCCCAAGTCAAAGAGGATGACTCATTAAACATTATCCAAGTTAGCGGAACTGTCACAAAAATTGCTGTAAAGAACGTGAAAGTGGAGCCCCGGACAAAACTTGGAACGCAATGGATTCCCGTAATATTAGATGACTTTGCGGTCAGTATTATTTAGAGTAGTTCACCTAATTCCGTTCGTGGGGTCGCAATTAAATGGATTAATGGACTGACCATGTTCTTTAGAAAAATACCTGAATAAAGTAGTATCTGAAGCAACATAATATAACACGAACGTGAGTTTGAGTGGAGGTATTTTAGAGATGGAAATTTCCGATTTAACTGTGAACGGGTCGGGATTCGATAATGAATATAATTTTAACAATTACGCTTTGACTTTAGTTTTTAAAAATGAGGATACTGAAAAAACGGTCAGAGCAAATTTGAGATACTACCCTGCAGGAAACGTATGGGATTTAAACCCCATCTTTTACGAGTACACAGAGCAAGAGAAGCGAGATTTAATTGCTCAGATTGTCAATAATGACAACTTTAAAACAGCATTTCAAACGATTGAGCACACTTTAGAAGGATAGGAATCTAAGCAGTCTAGAAATTTGAGATTTTATGAAATAATGTGTTGACAGCATAGTTCTAAAATGGTATTATAACTGAGCGCCACAAAGACGCGCACGATTGAACGGCCGTTGAATATACTGTCATCACGGCACCTTACCACCATCCATGGTCTTTGGTCACCTCCCGCCATCCTGCAAGAAGGTTAATACGTGCGAAGACAGTGTCTTCGGGCTCCGGTGACACCCAGACCGTCCATGGTCTTTGAAAACTAAACAACAAGGACAGCCAATGAGAGAAACTCGAAGGAGTTTCAAAATAAATCATGAGCGAATCATCTTCTTCAATAGTAGAAGTTTGAATAACTTTTTTTGGAGAGTTTGATCCTGGCTCAGGACGAACGCTGGCGGCGTGCCTAACACATGCAAGTCGAACGGCCTACTCGAGGTTCGATATTCGAGGTTCGAGGTTCGATTTAAGGTAGTTTGTGTGGTGTAAAAGACCATAAAGACTACTTGGGTCGAATATCGAATATCGAATGTCGAACTTCGTGGGCAGTGGCGGACGGGTGAGTAACGCGTGGGTAACCTACC